>JAWWPH010000521.1:0-9832 GCA_033850875.1 Nocardioidaceae bacterium
CCGGAGCGCCGAGCGATCCTGCTGGAGTGGGAGGCGTTCTCCGAATTCCTGGTCAAGCAGCTACCGAGCCTGGAGAAGGACTGGATCGCGCACCGCGAGGCGCTGCGAGCAGCGGGTGAGCTTCCCGACGACTCGACCGCAGCGCGTGGAAGGACGACGCCATGACCGCAGGGTCCGCTTCTAGCGGCATCGTGGCTCAGGGCGTGCGCAAGTCGTACGGCGAGCATCTGGTCCTCGACGACGTGAGCCTGGACGTGCAGGAGGGAACGATCTCCGCACTTCTCGGCCCCAACGGGGCCGGCAAGACAACGATGGTCCGGATTCTGTCCACCCTCATCCCGGCCGATTCCGGATCCATGCGCGTCGCGGGTCACGACGTCGTGACCGACGCCGACGCAGTACGGGCCTCCATCGGGGTCACGGGTCAGTTCTCAGCTGTGGACAACCTGCTCACCGGCGCCGAGAACCTGCAGCTGATGGCCGATCTCCGCCATCTCGGCCGCGAGGCCGGTCGGCGGCGGGTGGCGGAGCTGTTGGCGCAGTTCGAGCTCACCGACGCCGCTCACAAGTCGCTGGCGACCTACTCAGGCGGGATGCGACGACGGCTCGACCTGGCGATGACCCTCGTCGGCGAGCCTCGGGTGATCTTCCTGGACGAACCCACCACAGGGTTGGACCCGCGCAGCCGCCGGACCATGTGGCGGATCATCCGCGAGCTTGCTGCTGGTGGGGTCACGATCCTGCTCACCACCCAGTACCTCGACGAGGCAGACCAGCTCGCCGACCGGATCGCCGTGCTCGACGAGGGCAGAGTCGTCGCCGAGGGCGCCCCGACCGAGCTGAAGGGCCGCATCCCCGGCAGCCACGTACGGCTCCACTTCTCCGACCCGAGTCTGCTGCGCTCGGCGAGCGAGCTCCTTCCGGCAGCCGTACCCGACCCTGACCAGCTCGTCCTCCAGGTCCCGGACGACGGCACCGTCGACTCGCTCCGAATCCTGCTCGACGAGCTGTACGAAGCCCGTATCACCGTCGAGCGTCTGACGGTCCACACCCCCGACCTCGACGACGTGTTCTTCGCCGTCACCGGCGGCCATGCCACGGGGCAGCTCGACAGGGACCCTTCCCCAGCCTCACCGCAAGGAGCTCAGCAGTGATGACGACCACGCTTGCCCACACGCTCAGCGACTCGTGGGTGATGCTGCGCCGCAACCTCAAGCACCAGCTCCGCTACCCGTCCATCACCTTGATGCTGATCGGCATACCTGTCGTGATCCTGCTTCTCTTCGTGTACGTCTTCGGCGGCCAGCTCGGCGCCGGACTCGGCCCCCACCAAGGGCGGGGGGCCTACCTCGACTACGTGGTTCCAGGACTGCTGCTCCTCACCGTGGCATCCGCCATCCAGGGCACCTCGATCATGGTCGCCATGGACATGACCGGCGGCATCATCGACCGCTTCCGTACGATGGCCATCGCCCGCTCCGCGGTTCTCACGGGCCATGTCCTGGGCAGCCTGATACAGACCCTTGCCGCCATGGCCGTCCTGATCGCAGTCGCCTTCGCACTGGGGTTCCGCTCTACCGCTGGGCCACTGCAATGGCTGGCCGCCATCGCCATCCTGGCCCTGTTCGCCTTGGCGCTGATCTGGCTGGCCGTCGCCCTCGGGCTCGCCGCCAAGAGCGTCGAGACCGCCAGCAACACGCCGATGATCATGTTCTTGCTGATGTTCCTCAGCAGTGGCTTCGTAGCTACGGCCACGATGCCTGTGGGCCTGCGCCAGTTCGCCGAGTACCAGCCGTTCACCCCCGTCACCGACACCGTGCGCGCGCTGCTCACCGGCGGCACGAGCAGCGACCACGCCATCGGCGCGCTGGCGTGGAGCGTCGGCATAGCCGTGGTGGCGTACCTGTGGGCCATTCGCCTGTACAACCGGCGTCACGCTGCAGAGCCCTCGTGAGGCAGGAGCCGTACCAACGCCGCCGGTACCTCGAGGCGTGCGGCGCCGAGTAGAGGGCTGAACGTTCGCGCCGGCTCGACGCGACATCTCCGCCCGCTCGACGCGACTTTTGCGCCCACTCGCGGCGACTTTTGCGCCCGCTCGACGCGACATTTGCGCCCACTGGGCGATGGTGGGACACCGGCCCGGTGAGGGAGAGGATCTACACTCCTCCGCATGGCCGACCGACAGCAAGCGGCAGAGCGTGCGGGAGGGTCGATCTCGATCGTCGGCCTGCGCAAGGCCTTCGACGAGGTCGTCGCCGTGGACGGCATCGACGTCGACATCGCGCCCGGTGAGTTCTACTCGCTGCTCGGTCCGTCCGGGTGCGGCAAGACGACGACGCTACGCATGTTGGCCGGCTTCGAGCAGCCCACCGCCGGGCAGATCTTCATCGACGGCGTCGACGTCGCCCAGACCCCCGCTCACAAGCGGCCGTTGAACACCGTCTTCCAGAGCTACGCGCTGTTTCCGCACCTGGACGTCGAGAGCAACGTCGGGTACGGCCTGCGCTGGCGCAAGGACGTCGACAAGCGGGACCGTGCACCGCGCATCGCGCGGGCGCTCGAGCTCGTCCAGCTCACCGATCTGGCCAAGCGTCGTCCACATCAGCTGTCGGGTGGACAGCAGCAGCGCGTCGCCCTGGCCCGCGCGCTCGTACTCGAGCCACTGGTGCTGCTTCTCGACGAGCCGCTGGGTGCGCTCGATGCCAAGCTGCGTCACTCGCTGCGGGGCGAGCTGCTCGCCCTGCAGCGAGAGGTCGGCATAACGTTCGTCTTCGTCACGCACGACCAGGACGAAGCGCTCGAGATGTCGGACCGGCTCGCCGTCATGGATGCCGGCCGGATCGTACAGGCGGGAACTCCTCGAGAGATCTACCAGGAGCCGCAGACCGAGTTCGTCGCGGACTTCCTGGGTGTCGCGAACCTGCTGGACGTCGAGTGCCTGCCCGGTAGCGGGTCCGTGCGGCCGGTTCGCCTCGGCGAGTTCACCGTGATGGCCCGGACGCCGGACGGACACTCCTCCGGAGCCGGCCGGTCCGTCATCCGCCCGGAGTGCGTGGAGCTGGACCGAGCCGGGCTGACCGGAGACAACCGGGTGCCTGGGATGGTGGACCGCACCGTGTTTCAGGGCTCGACGACCCAGGTAATGGTCCGCCTGCCCCACGGGCCGGTCATCCAGTCGCTGCAGACCAACGCGTCGCCAGATGACCGCTACACGGCGGGCCAACCGGTCACCGTGCATCTGCCACCGACGTCGCTTCGGGTTCTCGAGACGTCGAGCCCGGCGGCCGCGGCTGCCGTCGCCGGTTAGCGGCCGGAGTCCGCGGTATCCAGGCTGGCGAGCTCGTCGAGCGCCGAGCCCGCCCCTCGCCTGCGTGCGTGTAGGAAGAGGACCGCGAGCACCACGGCCAGCAGCGAGCCGATGAGCAGAATCGTCGCCAGAGCGTTCAGGGCCGGCGTCGGGGACGCGCGTACTGCGCTGTAGAGCTTGATCGGAACCGTGATGTTCGAGGCGTCGCCGAACAGGAACGAGCTCACGACGAAGTCGTCGAGCGACGTGGCGAAGACGATCATGGCGGAGGCGAACACCGACGGCATGAGCAGCGGGATCAAGACCGTGCGGATCGCCTGCAGCGAGGTGGCACCGAGATCCCTGGCCGCGACCTCGTACTCCGCGCCGATGCTGAGCAGCCGCGAGCGGACGATGACCAGCACGTACGAGAGCGAGAACGTGATGTGCCCGAGCAGCATCGCCGGCCGGCCCAGCGGGATGAACGAGTACAGGTTGATCATCACCAGGTACAGCGCCGAGCCGACGACGAGCTCCGGCGTGGCCAGTGGAATGAGCGATATCGCGTTGGCCACCCTGCTCGTCCGCGAGCGCCACCGGGTCAGACCCATGGCCAGCATGACGCCGAGCGGTGTCGCGATGAGGACGGTCGCGACGCCGAGGATGAGGCTGTTCTTCAACGAGAGCAGCAGGCTCGGGTCCTCGACGACGGAGCCGTCGGCGCAGCAGTACCACTGGGACGAGAAGCCCTGCCAGGTGCTTCGTGAACGCCCGTCGTTGAAGGAGAACTGGACGGCGATCACGAGCGGCAGCAGGGACCACACGATGTACAGCCAGGTGATGCCGCCGAGGATGTAGGGGCGGCGCCACGGGTTCCGCCAGGGAGGCACCCGCTTCTTCCTGACGGTGCCGCCGTCCTCGGACGAGCGGGCCGGAGCCGGCGCCGTCATCGCGCATCCCTGCTCGCGCGCTGGGTCAGCACCAAGTAGTACGCCATGAACAGGAGCAGCACGATCGACAGCACCAGGACGAGTGACGCGCCCAGGTTCTTCTGCGGGCCCTCGAGAAGGAAGAGCTCGATCTGGTTGCCGATCATGTTGGTGTTCGGCGACCCGGACACCAGTGTGTTGGTGTAGTAGTCGCCGCCCATCGGCAGAGCAGTGATCACCAGCGCGGTGATGAGGCCCATCCTCGACAGCGGCAAGGTGACGTGCAGGAACGTCCGAACGGCCCCGACACCGAGGTCGCGGGACGCCTCGAGCAGTCGCTGGTCGATGCGGTCCAGCGACGCGAAGAGCGGGATGATGAAGAAGGGTATGTAGCCGTACGCCAGGGCCACCACGACCGTGAACGAGTTCCCGGACAGCCAGGAGACCGGCGCGAACCCGAACAGCCGCAGGATGTCGTTGACGTACCCGTCGTCCTGCAGCAGGTTGACCCAGGCGAGCATCCGGGTGATGTAGTTGATCCACCAGGGCGCGAGGAGCAGGGCCAGGACGAGGCCTCGCCGTCTCCCCGCCAGCCGGGCCGTGTAGTACGCGACGGGGTAGCCGACTCCCACACAGATGACGAGGGCCCAGAACGAGTAGTACCCCGTGCGGATCCACGACTCCCGATAGTCCCCGGAGAACGACTCGCGGACGACACCGGTGAACGTTCCGAAGTGCCAGTTCAACGGGTTCCAGGCCGGGATCGGCTGGCCGAAGATGTCGATGGTCCCGCTGAAGGCGACGGCCATGACGGCGTAGAAGGGCACCAGGAACAGCGCGATGAGCCAGAGGACGCCTGGTGCGGCGAGGGTCGGCCACAACCGCTGCGTCACCCGGTCGTGGCCGGCCTTGCGCTCAGGCACCGCCCTTGAACCTGGCCCAGTTGGTCCGCCAGAGTGCTTCGGTGCTCGGGCTGACCTCGTAGAAGGTGAGCCCGTTCTTGAAGTCGGCGGGGAGCACCACAGTGTCCACGAGGTTCTTCGGCACGTAGCCGTTGGCGATCAGGTACTTCGGCGACAACTTGGTGATGGGGGGCTGGTAGCCGTTCCAGCCGAAGTTCCGCAGCGAGATGTCGTTGTCCAGCAGGTTGTTGATCATCGCGTGGGCAAGGACGGGTTTGGCCGCCGCCTTCGGGATGGCGATGACGTCGTTGCCGATGACCCGCTGGGACTTGTCGCCGGGGATCCAGTAGCCGAGCACGTCCGGCGTCTCGCCCTTCGGCAGGTAGTACTGGGCGGCGACCATGTCGCCTGACCAGGTCTGGTGCACCGTCGCCGTGCCCTCGGGAAGCAGCGTGTAACCCGATATCGAGGTCTTGACGTTGACCAGGCTGATGAGCTCGATCAGCTTGTCGGTGGCTTTCTGCACATCGGCCGCGTTGCTCGTGTTGATGTCGGTGGTGATGTTGTTGCGCAGCAACGACATCCCGATGGCCTCGTTGGGATCGTCGAGCACGTACACCTTCCCGGCGTACTTCTTGTCCCACAGCAGGTCGTACCCGACCTCGGGAACCGAGGAAACCCGGTCAGCGCGGTAGCCGACACCGGTGGTGTACACGGTGTACGGCACGGTATAGCGCCCACCCCGGTCGAACCACGGGTCCTGGTACTCCGGCCAGACGTTCGTGACGTTCGGCAGGTAACTGCGGTTGAGGGGCTGCAACAGGTCGGCGTAGACCATCTTGCTGAGCACGCTGGGACCCGGGAAGACCAGGTCGAAGGTCGCCCCCGGCTCCCGGATCTGGGAGAGCATCTGGTCGTAGTTGGTGTACGGCGTGACCTGGACCTTGACGTCGTACTTCGCGCCGAAGTCCTTCATGATGCCCGGAGCCATGTAGTCGGCGTAGTTCAAGATCTTGAACGTCCCGCCGGTCTCGGGCTTCAGCCCGTCACCGATCGCGGTGTTGGACTTCTTGATCGGCAGCGTCACCGGGTGGTCCGGCCGCGCGAGCTGGTACGGAGCACCCCCACCTTGGGAGGCCGCCGGGGTCTGCTTGTTGCACGCGGCCAGCAGTGGCGCGGCACCGACACCGACCGAGATCCACAGGCCCCCCCTGAGCACGTCCCGGCGCGTCAGCTGCGGCCGCCGCCGCGGGGGCGGGAAGTCGTCAGCGGGTGAGTCAAAGGACATGCGGCATCCTTTCACGGCCGCCGGCACGGGCGACGACTGTTGTCACGGACATCGACCGTCGCATAAACTGAACGATCAGTCAATGATGCCCTCGTAGCCGGCAGGAGCCAGCAGTGACCAGCACAGTGACGCCTCGCAGCGCGGGTACCGACCTCGACGAGCTGATCGAGGAGGAGAGCGCGGTCTTCCTCCGCCGCCAGCCGCGCAGCCGTGCGTTCATCGACCGTGCGGCCGGCGTACTGGCGGGCGGGTGCACCTCCAACTGGCAGATCGCCCTCCCCCAGGCCGTCTGGATGAGCCATGGCACCGGCTCGAAGGTGTACGACGTCGACGGCACCGAGTACTCCGACTTCCACGGCGGGTACGGCGTCAGCGTCGTCGGCCACGCCCATCCCGCGATCGTCGCGGCCGTCAGCGACCGAGTCCGCAAGGGCACCCACTTCGCTCAGCCGACCGAAGACGCGATCGTGGTGGCCGAGGAGCTGCGCCGTCGGTTCAGGCTGCCGCTCTGGAGGTTCGCGAACTCCGGCACCGAGGCCACGATGGACGCTGTCCACATGATGCGGGCCGCCACCGGTCGAGACCTCATCATCAAGGTGGAGGGCTGCTACCACGGCCACCACGACTCGGTCCAGGTCTCGGTGCTGCCGGAGGCCGACGACATCGGGCCGGCCGAGCACCCGATCGGGGTCGCCGGCAACACCGGCATCCCTCACCAGATCCGCGACCTGGTGTGCATCGTCGGCTTCAACGACCTCGACGCGGTCGAGCGGGTGCTGCGCGAGCACCCCGGTCAGATCGCGGGGATGATCCTCGAGCCCATCATGATGAACGCGGGCATCATCCATCCGCAGCCGGGATACCTCGACGGCCTGCGCACCCTGCTGCACGAGCACGGCGCCCTGCTGACCTTTGACGAGGTGAAGACCGGATTGACCACGGGGCCGGGCGGCGTCACCGCCCTGTCAGGAGTCACCCCCGACCTCGTGTGCGTCGCGAAGGCCATGGGCGGCGGCATCTCGACGGCCGCGATCGGCGGTACGGCCGAGCTGATGGCGATGATCGCCGACGGGCGCTACGAGCAGGTCGGAACCTTCAACGGCAACCCGCTGGCGATGGCCGCGGCCCGGGCGACTCTCTGCGAGGCCCTCACACCCGAGGCGTACGCGCACCTTGACCACCTCCGCGACCGGATGCGAGCAGGCATCGAGGCGACCATTGCGACGTACGACGTGCCCTGGCACGTGGTGACAGCCGGAGCGAAGGGGTGCGTCATCTTCCGGGCGGACCCCGTCCGGAACTTCCGCGAGTTCCTCGGCATCGACGAACGCCTCGGGCAGGCGCACTGGCTGATCCAGCACAACGGGGGGGTCTTCTTGCCGCCCTGGGGCAAGGTGGAGCAGTGGCTGCTGTCCGTGCAGCACACCGACGACGACGTGGACCGCTTCGTCGCCAACTTCGCGGACCTGGCGGCACGGGTGTCGTCCGGCGCTTCGCGTCACTAGCCCTTCGGCGCGCCGCCAGCGGCCCGTCGCGACGACCGCGGCTTCCACGCGAACCCGAGCTCGCGGGACGCGAAGCTCATGGCGACGCGAAAGGCTCGCTCGGGCACGACGACGGGGTCCTTGAGCGCGACCTGGATCGAGAGCCCGTCGAGCAGGCAGGAGAAGGTGACGGCGAACTCCTCGGCGTCGACCGCGGCGATCTCGCCGGCGTCGACACCGTCGTGGACGACGCGCTCTATCACGTCGCGCCAGCGCTGGTCGAGCTCGATCCGGTCCTGCTCCACCTGAGGCTGCCGGAAGGCCTGTGCCCAGAGGTCGAACCAGAGTCCCCAGGCGGCCGGTACGTCGTCGCTGCCCTGCGGCACGCAGGTCATGTCCACAAGGCTCTCGAGCCGACGGCTCAGCGACCGGGTGCGGGTGAGCATCTCCTCCGCCGCCGCGTAGAACGCGGTCTCGGAGTAGCGCAGCGCCGCGGTGAGCAGGCGGTCCTTGGTGCCGAAGTAGTACACGACCAGGGCCGGGCTCGCACCCACCCGCTCGGCGACGTCGGCGATCCGCGTCTCGGAGAAGCCACGCTCGGAGATGAGTACGGCAGCGGCCAACAGCATCTGATCCCGCCGTTGGTCGGGCAAGCTGCCGACCGCAGACCTCGGCGCCATGGCCCACCCTCCGTCAGGCTCCGGTTCTTGTGAGGCAGACTAACACCTTTATAGACTGAACAGTCAGTCAGCACACGTAGGGACGGTAGGAGCCGATGGCGAACGACGACCGCCTCTCGGCGATGCTGGGAGCCCGCTCGATCGCGGTCGTCGGCGCCAGCGACCGCCCGCGCTCGTTCGGCGAACGGCTGGCCACCGAGGCATTGCGAAGCCCCTCTGCGCCGAAGGTCCACCTCGTGAACAGGCGCCGGCCGCAGGTGCTCGGGCACGACTGTGTCGCCTCCCTCGCCGACGTACCGGGCCCGGTCGACCTGGTGCTGTTGGGTGTACCCGACAGCGTGGTGGTCGGCCAGCTCGAGACGGCGGCCCGTCGCGGCGACGCGGGGGCTGTCATCTTCGGCTCCGCGCACGGGTTGGGGCCGCAGCTGCGCAGGGCAGCCGGTGCGATGGCGCTCTGCGGCGCAGGATGCATGGGTTTCGTCAACACGGCAACGGGTGTGCGGGCGATCGGGTACATCGAGCGTCACCCGCTGCCGACCGGGTCGATCGCGCTGGTCACCCATTCCGGGTCGGCGTTCTCCGCCCTGCTGCGGACCCATCGCAGGCTGGAGTTCTCGCTGGTCGTCTCGTCCGGCCAGGAGCTCGTCACGACGGCAGCCGACTACCTGACGTATGCCTTGCGTCTCGGGCAGACCCGGGTCGTCGGCCTGCTGCTCGAGACTCTTCGCGATGTTCCCAAGCTGCGCTCGGCGCTGCGCGACGCGGCGGACCGGGACATCCCGGTCGTCGCGCTGACGGTCGGCGGCTCCCCGACCGGGCGCGCGATGGTCAGTGCGCACTCCGGCGCACTCGCCGGCGACGACGCTGCCTGGGAGGCGTTGTTCGCCGCGTACGGGGTCCACCGTGCGTACGACCTCGACGAGCTCGCGGACGCGCTGGAGGCCTTCTCCGTCGGGCGCCGCGTCCGGCGGTCGTCGGTCCGGCACCCGGGGCTGGCGACGGTGCACGACTCCGGCGCCGAGCGTGCCCTCGTGGCGGATGTCGCCGACGACGTCGCCGTGCCGTTCGCCCAGATCTCCGCCGCCACCCGCGACCGGCTGACGAACCTCCTCGACGAGGGACTGGTCGGCGAGAACCCGCTCGACGTATGGGGCTCGGGCGCCGACACGGCAGAGCTGCTCACCGAGTCCATGACGGCCCTGGCCGACGACGAGTCGGTCGGGGTCGTCGCTCTGGCGGTGGACCTGGTGCCCGAGTACGACG
>JAWWPH010000562.1:0-6130 GCA_033850875.1 Nocardioidaceae bacterium
GAGCCACTTCATCTTCTTCCCCTTCGCCGTCGCCATGGCGGCCGAGCTGCTCCGGCGCCGGCCCGTGTACACCCCGAAGGGCTTCGGGTTCTGGCTCCTGTTCCTGGCCGTCGTGGGCTCCGGGGTGACCCTGCTGTGGGTCCAGCCGCCCGGCACGGTGGCCAGCCCGCGCGGGCCCCACGAGCTCGAGCCGTTCCTCTTCCACCTCGCCTGGTACCTGTCGATCACGATCGTGGCGCTGTACGTGCTCAACCTGCCCGAGCGGGACCTCCCCACCACGCGGGTGATGCGGCTGCTCGCCCTGATGTTCGTGTACACCGTGGGCGGCGGCTTCGCCGGGCTGCTGCTGCCGCATCTGAACTTCCCGTCGCTGCTCGAGCTGGTGCTGCCGATCCACCGGCAGGGCTTCATCTACGCCCTGGTCCATCCCGCGCTGGTCGGCTCCAGCGAGTTCCTCGGCATCTCCCAACCGCGCCCGGCCGCGCCGTTCACCTACCCCAACGCCTGGGGGAACAACCTCGGCATGTTCCTCCCCTTCTTCGTGGTGAGCTGGCTGGGGAGGGACGCCGGGTGGCGTCGACCCGCGGGGATCGCCGTCCTCGTACTGGCGATCGTGCCGATCGTGTACTCCCTCAACCGCGGGCTCTGGATCGGGCTGGCCGTGACCGGCGTCGCCGTGGCGGTCAAGCTCGTCTCCATCGGGCGCACCCGCAGACTCCCGCTGATCGCCGCGCTGCTCGCGGTGGGGGCGGTGGTCTTCGTCCTCAGCCCCCTGTACTCCACCGTGGTGCTGAGGGTCAACACCCCGCACAGCGACCAGCGCAGGAGCACGGTCGCGACGCAGGTCGTGCACAAGACACTCGCCCTCTCACCGCTGCTGGGCTACGGCGAGACACGTGCGGTCCAGGGCAGCTTCGACTCCATCGCGGGCGGAGAGACACCGAGCTGCCACCAGTGTGCGGCCCCGCCGTTGGGGACCCAGGGGTTCATGTGGCGGCTGATCTTCACCACCGGCGCACTGGGGACGCTGCTCTTCTTGGCCTTCACCTTCACCCAGCTGCTCACGTTCGCTCCGATGCGAGACCCCGTCGCACTCGCGGGCTGTGCCGTCATCGTGATGTCGGTGATCTTCTCCTTCGTCTACGACTCGCTCGAGGCGCCGCTCTTCACCGTCATGATCGCCATCGGCCTGCTGAGCCGGCGGTTCGTACGGGACTCGCAGCTGGCGCCGACTTCTCCACCGGGAGCCGTCCCGTGAGCCCGCGTCGCCGGGTCACTCCTCCTCAGGTCGAGCCGTTGTGGCCGGCACCTGCACGGGTCCGGGTCAACCGCAGCACCGGCCCCGGCCAGACCGGGTACCTCGTCGTACCGTCGCTGAAGCGCCCGCGGCTGCTGGTGCCGTTGGCCGTCCCCGGTGCGACTCAGATGCTGCGCCGGCACGGTGGCAACCGCGCCCAGCGGACGGCCCGGTCGATCTGGCGGGTCCTTCACCGCTCCCCGTTCACCGCGCGGCTGCCCATCACGCGCCTCACCGTCACACCCGAGCCGGCTGGCATCGAGGCGTACCTCGCGGCCCGGCTGTCGGGCTCGGTACAGATCGGAGTCCTGCTCGGTCCGCCGCGGGCCAACGCGAAGCCGGTGCTGCAGGTCTTCGACGAGTCCGGGGCGACGGTGGCCTTCGCCAAGATGGGGTCCACGGCGCTGACGGCTGCGCTGGTCGACAACGAGGCCGCGGCGCTCGCGCTGCTCGGCCGTTCGGCGCCCAGCACCTTCTCCGCGCCCGCCCTGCTGTCGCACGGGCGGTGGCGCGGGACCCCCGTCCTCGTCCAGGCCGCGCTGAGCCTGTCGCAGTCGGACCTGGCGCCGGTCACCCCGCCCGTGCCGGTGATGGCTGAAATCGCCACCCTCTCGGGGATGTCCGAGCAGCGGCTCGAAGGCAGCGCCTTCCTCGCCGCGAGCGACCCCGGACCGCAGACCTCCTGGCAGGAGGTCGACCTGCAGCCCTTCCGCCGGTTGTACGCGGCCCTCGGCAGCGCCGGCTCGTGCGACTTCGGCAGCTGCCACGGCGACTTCGGCCCGTGGAACATGGCCACGGACGGGGCCGTCGTCGAGGTCTGGGACTGGGAGCGGTTCGCCGCTGCGGTGCCCGTCGGGTTCGACGCGGCGCACTACCGCACCCAGGAAGCGTTCGTGCGGAGCGTCGAGCCCGGCGCGGCCTGGACCAGCATGGTCGAGGACGTCTCGACCCTGCTCACGACACTGGGCCTCGACCCCGATCGAGCCTCCGTCGCGGCCGGCTGCTACCTGCTCGCGATCTGTGCCCGCTACCGCAGCGACGCCGCCGATGCTCCCACGCCGACGCTGCGCCGCCGCATGCGCTGGCTGTCGGCCACGGCCGCCGTTGCCGTGCAGTCGCTGGACGGCGCGTACGCATGACGACCCTCCACCACCGGGTCCCGGCGTCCGTCCGCAGCACCGGGCGGCGCGTCGCGCTGGCGGCGGGTCACCTGAGCTCCGGGCTCCGGACGCCGCCCACGTTCGTCGTGGTCGGCGCGCAGCGGTGCGGGACCACGTCGCTCTTCCGTGCCCTGCTGTCGCACCCCAACATCCTGCGTCCGGTGATGCACAAAGGAGTCAACTATTTCGACGTGAACTGGGAAAAACCGTGGAGCTGGTATCTCAGCCATTTCCCGCTGGCTGCCCACGCACGGAGAAAAGCAGCCCCGGGTCGCGCCGGCGCAGCTGTTTTCGAAGCGAGCGGGTACTACATGTTCCACCCGCATGCCCCCAGAAGAATGTCCGCTGCCCTCCCCGAAGTGAAGATCGTCGCTATGGTCCGGGATCCGGTCGAGCGGGCGTATTCCGCCTATAAGCACGAGTTCGCGCGCGGATTCGAGACCGAGACATTCGCGCGGGCGATGGCGCTCGAGGAAACTCGGGTCACCCCGGAGCTCCGCCGCATGGTCTCCGACCCGCATTACCAGAGCGCGACATATCGCCATCAGGCATACCGTGCGCGCGGACATTATGCGGAGCAGCTGCGGGTATTCGTCGACCTGCTCGGGCGAGACCGTGTACACGTGATCGAGAGCGAGCGGTTCTTCGCCGAGCCAACACAGGTGTACGGCGACCTGCTCCGCTTCCTGGGTGAGCCGGTCATCGCGCCGGCGAGCTTCGGCGTGTTCAACGCGCGCCCCGGCAGGCCGCTCGCCCCCGCCGTGGAGGCCGAGCTCCGGGCACACTTCGCACCGCACGACCAAGCGCTCGCGGAGCTGCTCGGGAGGAGACCGGCATGGATGGCGTAGAGACCGCGCCCTGGGAGCGCCGGCCGAGCCTGCCGACGGTCGCGGGCTACTTCGCGCTGGTGTGGTCGCAGATCGCGGTGATCGCGGTGACGACCGTCCTGGGAGCGCTCGTCGGCGTCGTCCTCGCGGTGCGGCAGCCAGCGCTGTACTCGGCGTCGGCCGCCGTCGAGCTGCTTGCCGTGCCGACGTGGGTGAGCTTCGACCCCGCTGCCGAGCCGCCGCCCGGCACAACCGTCGACACCACGGCGCAACTGGTCCGGTCGACACCGGTCGTCGACCGGGTGGCTCACGCAACCTCCCTGACGCCGGCGCAGGTCACCGACGGCCTCGGAGTGTCGGCCTACCCCCTCAGCCGGGTCCTCGTCATGTCGTTCCGGGCCCGCACCGCCGCCCTCGCGGTCACCGGTGCCAACGAGGCCGCCGCCGCCCTGATCAACCAGCGCCGAGCCGTCCTCGAGGGCGACCAGGTGACGCTCGCCGCCCGGCTCGACACCTCCCTGAACCGCCTGCTGCCCAAGGCCGACCTGTATGCGGGGCCCTACAACCCGGTGAGCAAGCGCCTGGCGTCCGAGGTCGCCCTGGTCGACGGCATCCGCGCTCAGGCCGCGGCCGACCAGGCCCGCATCCTCCGGTACGCGGCACCGGCCACGTCCGTTCGCCCCAAGGGCGAGCTCCCGATCGTGACGGGGGCGATGCTGGGCTTCCTCGCAGCGGTGGCCTACGCCTGGTGGATCTCCGGTCGACGGGGATCACGCAGGTCCTGAGCCCCGGTCGGGAGCTCGAGCAAGCCGTTCACCAGGTGGGCGAACCGGTTCACGGTGGCGAGCACCCTGGCCTCATCGACGACCCGGTCCACCTGAGCGAGCACCGGCTGGTCGAGGCGCCAGTCGAGGAGGTTGAGGAACGGCTGCCGGCTGGTGATCAGGTCGACCAGGCCGTCCTTCGCCATCTTGTCGAGAAAGCGGATCTGGTGATCGTCGACGTGCTCGCCGCGAGCGGGGTCGCGCGGCACGGCGATGGGGTGGAGGCCAGCGGCACGGATGTCGCTGACCGAGCCGGGACCACCGTGGCTGATGGCCACCCGCGCCCGGCCGAGCAACGAGCCCAGCTCGTCGCGGTTGAGGAAGTCCCTGCCCTGGGCGACCTCCGGCGGCCGCGAGAGACCGTACTGGACGAACACGTCCACGTCGTGGCGAGCTGATGCCAGTTTGTCGCACCAGGAGACCAGGCGCGCGAACGGATGATGGTCGGTGCCGACCATGCACAAGACGAGCGGCCTGTACTCCAGGCTCACAGCAGCTGTCCGATGACGACGGAGTTCCGGTGCAGCGCCTGCTGCTCCTGCCACTGCACGCACATCAACGTCGTGAACGGCCGGCACAGCCTGGCCGTCAGCGTGGCCGAGTCGATGCGGTCGTACACCTCGATGTACACCGTCGGGATGCGCATGAACCAGGCGAGCACGAAAAATGGCAATGCCACTCCGGCACCGGTCGATACCACCATGTCGGGCCGCCTCGAGCGCAGCGTCTGCCACGCCAGTCCTGCGTTCCGGACCAAATTCCGGAGATTGCGGGTCGTCGGGCTGTACGCCCAAATGGTCCGCTCCTCGCTCAGCAGTGAAATGGCGTCCGGGGTATCGAAAGTCACCCAGGTACGGCTGTGCTCCCGCCACCAGGGACCCAATGCCCATAACTGTGTCAGGTGCCCTCCGCTCGATCCCACAAGCAAAAGATTACGTTTCATACTCGGCTGTGTCGTCATCCGTTCGGACCCCCCGTAAGGGTCCCGATGATAGTCTTCCGAAGTGAATCAGGGGGATTTTCAGGACCGACGGAGCCATCTACTTCGGGATTCGCTTCGGTACCATTTTCTGCTCGTCGCGCTGTTTATCGTGGCCGGTGCCGTGGCCGGCGTCGGGCTGGCGCTGGCACGGCCGGCGACCTACAGCTCGTCGACGACGCTGCTGGTGACGCAGATACCCGGCAACCCGTACGGCCCGACGCTCACGTCGTCCAACTCGGACACGCTCGAGATGCTGCAGACCGAGGCGGTCGCGGTGACCTCGCAGCACGTGCTCAAGCACGTGGTGTCCGCCCTCGCGCTCACCGTGACCCCCGACAAGCTGCGCTCGCAGACGGTCGTCGTCGTCCCGCCGAACACCCAGGCGCTACAGATCACCTACACGGGTTCCGACCGTGCGCAGGCTCCTCGGGTCGTCAACTCCATCGCGCAGCAGTACCTCGGGGTACGCCTGCACCAGGCGCACACGGCGGTCGGGTCCCAGATCCGCAGCGTCGCCGGGGAGCTCAGGAGTGCCCGGACGGCTCTGGTACAGGCCACCGCCAGACATGACCCGAGTGTCGCCGCGCTGCGTGCCTCCGTGATCGACCTGCAGAGCAGGATGGCGACACTGACCGCCCAGGCCACCTCGCCAGGTCGGGTGCTGACGCAGGGGACGACCCCCAGCGGCTCCGAGACCCGGCATCGGGTGATCTACGGCCTCGCCGGGCTCGCCGTGGGGGCGCTGCTGGGCGTCGGCGCCGCCGTGTGGCGCGAGCGCCGCACGGACCTCATCCGCTCACCGCTCGACCTGCAGGACTACGAGCTGCCGGCGCCGGTCAGCACGGTCCCCGGCGCGGCCCTCGACGACAACGCCATGCGCCAGCTCCGGATGCGGCTCTCCGCACACACCCGCAGTCACGAGACCGTCGGACTGGTCGGTCTGGCGTCGGGCCAGTCGCTGCGGTTCGGCGTGATGCTGGCGCGGTCTCTGGCCGCCGGCGGGAAGTCGGTGGTACTGGTCGACGGGACGGGAACCGACC
>JAWWPH010000223.1:0-2694 GCA_033850875.1 Nocardioidaceae bacterium
GGCGGGCAAGACCCGGCTCGCGACGGAGCTCGCGGACATGTCGCGCGAGCACCACCGCGACGGCGTCTGGCTCGTCCAGCTCGCCCCGGTCAGCGAGGAGTCGGGTGTCGTCCGGGCGATGGCGGAGCCGTTCGGGCGCTTCGACAGCCACGTGCTCGACCTCCCGAACGAGCGATCCGCCGCGGACCCCGTCGAGCGGCTCGTCGAGCGGCTGCAGGGCCTGGACACGCTGCTCGTGGTCGACAACTGCGAGCACGTCATCGCCTGGACGGCGGCGCTCCTGGACACGCTGCTCGCGGCCTGTCCGCGGCTCCGCGTCCTCACCACCAGCCGGGAGCCGTTGGGGATCGCGGGGGAGGCGCTGTGCGTCCTGTCGCCGTTGGCCATGCCGGCACCCGGCTGCTCGGTGGAGGAGGCCTCGGCCGAGCCGTCGGTGCAGCTGTTCGTCGAGCGCGCCGAGGCGGTCGACGCCGACTTCGTCCTCGACGAGACGAGCGTCGCCGGCGTGGTCGAGATCGTGCGCCGGCTCGACGGCCTGCCACTCGCCATCGAGCTCGCCGCGGCACGGCTCCGCGTGATGCCCGTCGCCGAGGTGGCGCGGAGGCTGACCGACCGGTTCCGGCTGCTGACCGGTGGCAGCCGGACGGCGATGCCCCGGCACCGCACCCTGCGAGCCGTCGTCGACTGGAGCTGGAGCCTGCTCAGTGAGCCGGAGCGGCTGCTCGCGGAGCGCTTGTCGGTGTTCCCGTCCGGTGCGACGCCCTTCTCGGCCGAGGCTGTCTGTGCCGACGAGCGACTGGCCGCCTCGGCGATCCCCGAGCTGCTCGACTCCCTGGTCGAGAAGTCGCTGCTCAAGGTCGCCGACGAGGGCGGGCTGAGATACCGGATGCTCGAGACGATCCGGGAGTACGGCGTCGAGCGGCTCGCGGCCCGCGACGAGGTCGTGGCCGCGCGCACCGCCCATGCCCGGCACTTCGCCCGGCTTGCGGCCCGGGTGGAGCCCGACCTGCGCTCGGCACGGCAGCTCGAGGCGCTGCAGACGCTCAACCTCGAACGCGACAACCTGCTCGCCGCGCTGCGGTTCCTCGGCGACAGCGGCGACGCGAACGCGACGCTGGCGATGGCCTGGTCCCTGTGCTGGTACTGGGCCATGGTCGGAGCCCACGGCGAGGCGGCCTGGTGGCTGAGGTTCGCCCTCGACGTACCCGTACCGGACGGTGCCGACGACTCCGAGGTGGAATGCCTGCGCCTGTCCATCGAGACCGTCCTGCTCCTGAGCATCCTGGCAGAGGGCGACAACCCCAACGGGCCTGTCGACGCCGAGACGGTGGAGGCGACCCGGGAACGGGCCGGCCGCCTCGAGGAGAGGCTGGACGAGTACGAGATCTCCGACCCGCCCTTGATCGCGATCCGGCCGATGGTCGCGTACTTCACGGGCAACGTCGAGCGCGCCCGTGAGCTCTCGGCCCGGGCGCTGGCGTCGCCCGACCGCTGGACCCGGGCGGCGACCCGGACGTTCCGCGCGATCATCGCCGAGAACGAGGGCGACGTCGACTCGATGCGGCGCGACCTCGACGCCTCGGTCGACGACCTTCGGGAGCTGGGCGACCGGTGGCTGCTCGGCTCGAGCCTCGCCTGTCGCGGTCGGATCCGCACGTTGGACGGCGACCTCGAGAGGGCCGTCTCCGACTTCGAGCAGGCCGGCGCGTCCCTGCGGGAGATCGGCTCGCTGGACGACCAGTACTTCGTCGGGCTGCGTCTCGCCGACCTCTACGTACGCGTCGGCGACCTCGACAAGGCGCGGAGCCAGCTGAGCACCATCTTCCGCGGTGGCGGCTCCCCCTGGGCACCGCTCGACATGTTCGAGACAGCCATGGAGCTGTCGATCGCGAGGCTGCAGGACGACCTCGACGAGAGCGACCGCCTCGCCGAGCGGCTCCGGACGGGCATCTCGCAGCTGCCCGACCTGTCTCCCCTCCACGGCCACCTCCGCGCGGTCTTCATGTCCAACCTGGCCGCCTACGACATCTGGCGCGGGCGGGTGGAGTCGAGCGAGCCGCTGTTGGTGCAGGCGTACCAGGCGGCGGTGCCCACCCGCGACATGCCCATCGTGGCGATCGTCGGCGTGGCCCTGGCGGTATTCGCCGAGGCCCTGGGTGACCACCCCACGGCCGCGGAGATCCTGGGTGCGGCCGCGGCCCTGCGTGGCTCGGGGGACGAGTCCGACCTGGAGATCAGCCGGGTCACGTCGTCACTGCGGTCGGCTCTGGGAGCCGACTTCGACGCCGCGTACGGCCGGGGCCGGGTCATGACCAGAGAGGCCGCCCTGGCGAGGATCGACCCGGCCAGGTACCGGTCCGGTGCCCTGACCGGCGGCTGACCGGCCGCCCTGGGGCAGGTCGGTCAGCCGCCGACTATGGGAGCTGATCAGGCGTGCCGGGCGTAGGCGCGCAGCGCCAGCGGAACGAAGACCGCGACCAGCACGACCATCCAGCCCGCCGTCCAGACCAGGTTGTCGCCCATGGGGTCGCCGAGCATGAGCGCCCGGACGGTGCTGACCAGGTGCGAGATCGGGTTCACCTTCACGAAGTCCTGCAGCCACCCGGGCATGGTCGAGACCCGTACGAACGTGTTCGAGGCGAAGCTCAGCGGCAGGACCAGCAGGAACATCACCCCCTGGACGGCACCCGGGCT
>JAWWPH010000012.1:0-5912 GCA_033850875.1 Nocardioidaceae bacterium
TCGACGGGGTGGGCGCCCCCCGCGGGGGTTTCGGGGCCTGTGCCGCAGCCGTTCCGCTCCCCGCACCGTCGCAGCCGGCCGAGGCGGCCACGAGCAGCACCGCGGCGACCACGGCCAGGCCGCGTGCAACGCGACGCACTCTGGAACCGAGGCTCATGCCCCCGCTCTCACGAGGCGGCGGTCATCCGGGACGCGACGTGCGACGGCATGGTGTCGTAGCGGGAGAAGCTCCTGGAAAAGGTCCCGGTGCCATGGCTCAGGGAGCGCAGGTCGGTGGCGTACCGCACGAGCTCCAGCTGCGGCGCCTCCGCCCGGACCATGGTCCTCCCGGAGCCGACCGGCTCGGTGCCGAGTACGTGCGCGCGCCGCGTCGAGAGATCGCCCATCACCGCGCCCACGTAGTCGTCGTCGATCAGGACCTCGACCATGTCGATGGGCTCGAGCAGCTGGACGCCACCGGCTGCCGCCGCCTCACGCAGCGCCAGCGCGCCGGCGGTCTGGAACGCCATGTCGCTCGAGTCGACGCTGTGCGCCTTCCCGTCGTAGAGGGTCACGCGCAGGTCGACCACCGGGTAGCCGGCCGTGAGCCCCTTCTCCAGCTGGGCCCGGACACCCTTCTCGACGCTGGGGATGAACTGGCGCGGGACCGATCCGCCGACGACCTTGTCCACGAACTCGAAGCCGCTGCCCGGCGGGAGCGGCTCGACCTCGACCTCGCACACGGCGAACTGGCCGTGGCCTCCGCTCTGTTTGACGTGCCTACCCCGCCCCTTGCGCGCTTCGGAGAACGTCTCACGCAGCGGGACCCGGACGTCGACCTGGTCGACCCGGACGCCGTACCGGTTGCCGAGCCGGTCGAGAAGGACGTCGGCGTGGGCCTCTCCCAGGCACCACAGCACCAGCTGCAGCGTCTCCGGATGGTGCTCGACCGCTACCGTCGGGTCCTCGGCCGCCAGCCGCTGCAGGGCGGGTCCGAGCTTGTCCTCGTCCGCCTTTGCGTGCGCGACGAGAGCCACCGGCAGCAGCGGCTCCGGCATCGACCACGGCTCCATCACCAGCGGGTTGGACTTGTCGCTCAGGGTGTCACCGGTCTCGGCCCGCGACAGCTTCGCCACGGCGCAGATGTCACCCGCGATCGCGGCGTTGCTCGGCCGCTGCGTCTTTCCCAGCGGCGACGACAGAGCCCCGATCCGCTCGTCCTCGTCGTGGTCCTGATGGGAGCCGTGATGCTCCACCGAGAAGTCCGAAAGGTGGCCCGACACGTGCACCACCGCGTCGGGCCGAAGCGTGCCCGAGAAGACGCGCACCAGGCTGATCCGGCCCACGTAGGGGTCCGAGGTCGTCTTGACCACCTCGGCCAGCAGGTCGCCGGCGGGGTTGCAGCTCAGCCCGGTCACCTTCTTCCCGGCTGTCGTGTAGACCGCGGGGAACGGGTGCTCCGGAGGCGGCGGGAACGCCGAGGTGATCACCTCCAGCAGCTCCTCGAGCCCGAGTCCACTGTGTGCACAGACCGGGATGACGGGGAAGAAGGACCCCCGCGCAACGGCGGTCTCGAGGTCGTCGATGAGCTGGCGGACGTCGATCTCCTCGCCCGACATGTACCGGTCCATCAGGCCCTCGTCCTCGGACTCCTCGATCAGCGCCTCGATGAGGGCGGGGCGGTACTCCTCGACCAGAAGCTGCTCGTCCTCGTCCGGTGCGCGCACGGCCCGTCCGGCAGCGGGGTCCGAGTAGTCGGACACGGTCTGCGACAGCAGGGCGACGAGGTCGTCGATGTCGGCGCCGGTGCGCGCCTCGGGCACGTAGAGAGGCACGACGCTGTCGCCGAACACGTCGCGCGCCTGGGCCAGCGCCGAGTCGTAGTCGGCGCGCGGATGGTTCAGCTTGCTGATCACCACGCAGCGCGGCATGCCGACCGACTCGCACTCCAGCCACAGCGCGCGGGTCGCGCCGTCGACACCGTCGGAGGCCGAGATCACGAACAGCGCACAGTCGGCGGCCCGCAATCCTGCTCGCAGCTCTCCGACGAAGTCGGCGTAGCCGGGGGTGTCGAGGAGGTTGATCTTCACACCGTCGAGCACGAACGGGGCGAGGCTGAGGCCGACGGAGCGCTGCTGCCGGATCTCCGCCTCGTCGTAGTCACTCACCGTCGTGCCGTCCTCGACCCGGCCGGCGCGGTTGATGACGCCGGTCGCAGCCAGCAGTGACTCGACCAGGGTGGTCTTCCCCGACCCCGACGGACCGACCAGGACGACGTTGCGGATCGCGGCCGGGCTGTCGGGGAGGTACGCCGCGGCGTCCGCGGCCCCCGCCCCACCAAGTCTTCCTGGCATGCTCTGGTCTCCTTCGACCGGGAATGGGTGTGTCGGCGAATGCTCATACCTTTCCCCTCCTGCGCCCGCCGCACAAGCAGAGTCCCCACGGGGTGCTCCGGGTAGCATCGACGCAGATTTCGCCTCCTCCCCTCAGGAAGTCAGCGCTGCTCCATGCTCGAGCGTTTCCGCCAGTTCTGGACCAACATCTTCAAGCCGGTGGCCCACCTGTTGATCCGGCTCGGGGTGTCTCCGGACGCCGTCACCGTCGTCGGGACGCTCGGGGTGGTGGTCGGAGCCCTCGGCTTCTTCCCCCGTGGCCAACTGCTGCTCGGAGACGTCATCATCACCGCTTTCGTCTTCTCGGACATGATCGACGGGTACATGGCACGCACCCTCGGCACGTCGTCGAAGTGGGGCTCGTTCCTCGACTCGACGCTCGACCGCCTCGGGGACGCGGCGATCTTCGCCGGGCTGGCGTGCTGGCTCTTCGGAGGTGGCGACGACCGGCTGCTGGCCTACGTCGCCCTCTGGGGCCTCGTGATGGGCTCGGTCACGTCGTACACCCGGGCCAAGGCCGAGAGCCTCGGCATGCAGGCCAAGGGAGGGATCGCCGAGCGCTCGGACCGCCTGGTGGCGGTGCTCGTCATGACGGGCCTGTCGGACATCTTCAACGCACCGATCCTGCTGACGCTGGTGCTGTGGGTCGTGGCGGTGGCCAGCACGGTCACGGTCCTCCAACGGGTGTGGCTCGTCCGCCGACAGGCACTCGCCGATCCGGCGCTGCCCTCTTGACCCCCTCGCCGCCTCGCGAGCGGCTGGTCGATTATGCGTTCAGGGTGGCGTGGGCGATCACGCGGCACGTCCCGGAGCCGGCCGCGGCCCGGGTACTCGAGGGGGTCGCGGACCGGGTGTGGCGGCAGCGGGGTCGCGGCGTCGCCCAGCTGGAGGCGAACCTGCGCCGGGCTGCCCCCGAGCTGGGTCCTGCGGAGCTCCGTGAGCTCTCCCAGCAGGCCCTCCGGTCGTACTTCCGCTACTGGCGAGAGGTCTTCACGCTGCCGGCGTGGTCGGCGGCCCGGACGGTCGACTCGGTCGTCACCACCGGTGAGCCGGCGCTCAGGGCCGGCTTCGACGCCGGAGGAGGCGCGATCATCGCCCTGCCGCACATGGCCAACTGGGACCATGCGGGTGCCTGGGCGAGCCTGACGGGGATGCCGGTCTCGACCGTCGCCGAGCGGCTGCGGCCGGAGTCCCTCTTCGACCGTTTCGTCGAGTACCGCGAGCGGCTGGGGATGCAGGTGATCGCCCTGAGCGGCGCCGACAACCCGCTCGTGGCCCTCAGGGCGGCACTGCGGGCGGGCCGGCTCGTCTGCCTGCTCGCCGACCGGGACCTCACCGGAAACGGGGTCGACGTCGACCTGCTCGGAGAGCCGGCTCGGCTCCCCGGCGGCCCGGCAGCGCTCGCCCGGATGACCGGCGCACCCCTGGTTGCGCTCACGCTGACCTTCCGCGGCCCGCTCCTGCAGCTCGATTTCAGCGAGGTGATCCCGCCTCGGCGCGGCCGGGCCGGCCTCGCCGCCATGACGCAGGACGTCGCCGACTGGTTCGGCACCGGAATCCGCCGGTCGCCGCCCGACTGGCACATGCTGCAGCCCGTCTTCCGCTCCGACGTCGAGTCCGCATCTCGATGAGGATCGGCCTGGTGTGCCCGTACTCCCTCGACGTCCCGGGTGGAGTGCAGAACCACGTGCTGGGGCTCGCGGCCGTACTGCAGGCGCGCGGACACCAGGTGTCGGTGCTCGCCCCCGCGGAGCAGGCGAGCGGCCTGCCGCGCTACGTCGAGACGGTGCGGGGCGTCGTACCCGTCCCCTTCAACGGGGCCGTGGCGCGACTGGCCTTCGGCCCGCGGGTCGCCGCCCGCACCCGCAAGTGGCTGAGGGACGGCGACTTCGACGTCGTGCACATCCACGACCCCGCCACGCCGAGCCTGTCGCTGCTGGCGCTGTGGGCGAGCGAGACCACGGTGGTCGCCACCTTCCACGCCGCCAGCTCGCACGTCCGCACGATGTCGCTGACCGCGGCCCTCCTGCGGACCTCCATGGAGAAGATCGCCGCCCGGGTGGCGGTATCGCAGACCGCCCGGAGCAGCGGCGTCCAGCACCACGGTGCCGAGCCGTTCGTCATCCCCAACGGCATCTTCTGCGACGAGTTCCACCCTCTGCCCGTCCATCGGGGCGAGCAGCAGCGCCCGACCCTCGCCTTCCTCGGCCGGACCGGTGAGACACGCAAGGGCCTGTCCGTGGTGCTGGGGGCCTTCGCCGACGTCCTCGCGACGCATCCCGATGCCAGGCTGCTGGTCGCCGGTCCACAGACTCGACCCGTCGCCGTCCCTGCCGGAGTCCGCGACCGGGTCCGCTTCCTCGGACTGCTGAGCGATGCCGAGCGGGCGGACCTGCTGGCGTCGGCCACCGTCTTCGTCGCACCGCAGCTCGGCGGTGAGAGCTTCGGCGTCGTCCTCGTCGAGGCGATGGCCTCGGGCGCGGCCGTGGTCGCCAGCGACATCCCGGCGTTCCGAGGCCTCCTCGACGATGGCCGACTCGGCGCCTTGTTCACCCCGGGTGACCCGGCAGCAGCGGCTCGCGCCATCACCGGACTCCTCGACGACGGTCCCCGTCGGGAGCGGCTGAGGGAGGCCGCCGCACGCGAGGTCCACCGCTACGACTGGTCGGTGCTCGCGCCCGAGATCGAAGCCGTGTACGAGCAGGTCGTCCGTACCGGTGCCGCGAGCCCGGCCTCCTGACGGGCGCCTCGCCGCGGACACGGCGTCGCGCGTTCGCCGGTGTGCGGGAGAAGCGCAACGGTAGGATCGCGAGCACTACCGGGGGGAGGGTCGGACCATGGCCCAGACTTGGAGTCGAGGGCGGCACCGACGGTCGCAAGCGGGCTTCTCAGCCGGACGCTCGACATCGCCGCGATTCCCGGCCCAGCTGGTGATGGAATGCCGTCAGGCGGCATCGTGACCCCCGTGCGTCCGGTCGTCCTCCAGGCGTCCGAGCTCACCATCCGAACGCTGGCCTGGCGCTTCGAGGAGGTCCTCCGCCTCGGTGACGGCACCGAGGCCGAGACGGTCGTCGACGACGCGCTGGCCGGTGGTCTGGCACCGGAGGCCGTTCAGTCGCTCGTGATCGCACCGGCCATGGTCAGGATCGGCGAGCTGTGGGAGTCGCGGCAGACAGGAGTCGCCGACGAGCACCTCGCCACCTCGATCAGCTCGCACGCCATGATCCACCTGCTCGCGAAGATGAGTGTGCGACGCACGTGCGACCGGTCCCGCGAGACGATCCTGCTGGCGGCGGTCGAGGGGCAGCACCACGTGCTGGGGCTGCGGATGGTCGCCGACGTCCTCGAAAGCGCCGGGTACGTCGTCTACTACCTCGGCTCCGACGTCCCCGTCGCGAGCCTGCGTGACTTCGCCCGCCTCCACCGGCCGGCCGTCGTGGGGCTCGCGGTCGGGATCGCTGCCGACGTGAGCCGGGTGGCGGACTCCATCGGAGCGCTCAACGAGGTCTCGGGTGACATCCGCATCATGCTCGGAGGCCG
>JAWWPH010000030.1:0-3355 GCA_033850875.1 Nocardioidaceae bacterium
GAAGCGCCCCCCCGCGCGGCACGAGCTAGCGCTCTGCGTTCCCTCGAGCGACCTCGACCCCATCGGACCCCTGGGCACCGGCCGCGCGCCGGCCGGCCCGCTGCCCGCCGGCGGCTGCGACCAACGCCTCGAAGAGCCGACCGTCCGTGCCAGTCTCCGGATGCCACTGCACACCGATATGGAACGCCGAGTCCGGCGACTCGATCGCCTCGATGACGCCGTCGGAGCTCCAGGCTGCGACCTCGTACGTGGGGTACGCGGCGACCCCCTGGTGGTGATGGCAGTTGACCTCCAGGTGGTCGCCCAGGATCTCGGCCAGCCGGCTGCCCGCGCGGGGCTCGACCACGCGTACCCCGTACTTCGCCGGCCCCGGGCTGTGCTCCAGATGCCCGATCCGGTCGGGAAGGTGCTGCTCGAGCACGCCGCCGGCGGCAACGGCCATGACCTGCATGCCGCGGCAGACCCCGAGTACGGGGATCGTGTCGCGCGCCATGGTGGCCAGCAGGATCTCGCTGGCATCCCGGTCGACGCGCGGCGACTGGGCGAGCAGGTGTGGCTCCTCGCCGTAGCGGCTCGACTCCACGTCTGCCCCGCCGATCAGCACGAGCCCGTCGAGCCGGGAGAGCACCTGCTCTGCGGCGGCGGGATCGGGCTCGTCGCCGAGCGGTGGCACGACGACGGGCAGCCCGCCTGCCGACACTACGAAGTCGGTGTACCGGCTGGGGACCAGGACGGCCGACACGCTCGTCCACTGGCCCCAGCTGGCAGGCTCGCGGTAGCTGGTGACGCCGATGACCGGGCGCCTCACCGCCGGCTCCCGGGCAGGCACTGCAGGCACCTCATGCGCCGCCTCATAGCGGAGTCACGTACGCCCCGGCGATCCCGCCGTCGACGAGGAACGTGGTGGCGGTGACGAAGCTGGACTCGTCGCTGGCCAGGAACAGGGCGGCGTTCGCGATCTCCTCCGGCTCCGCGAAGCGCCCGGCGGGGATGTGCACGAGGCGGCGCTGGGCCCGCTCGGGATCGCTCGCGAACAGCTCCCGCAGCAGCGGCGTGTCGACCGGGCCGGGGCACAGGGCGTTCACCCGGATGCCCTCGCGCGCGAACTGGACCCCGAGCTCCCTGCTCATGGCGAGCACGCCGCCCTTGCTCGCCGTGTACGAGATCTGCGACGTCGCCGCGCCCATCACGGCGACGAACGACGCGGTGTTGATGATGGAACCGCGTCGCTGCCGGCGCATGTACGGCAGCGCCGCCTTGCAGCACAGGTAGACGCTGGTCAGGTTCACCTCCTGCACGCGCTGCCAGACGTCGATGCCGGTGTCGAGGATCGAGTCGTCGTCGGGGGGTGAGATGCCGGCGTTGTTGAACGCGACGTCCACGCTTCCGGTGACGTCGTGGGCCGCGGCGAAGAGCGCCTCCACCTGCTCCGCGTCGGTCACGTCGGTCGTCACGAAGGTTCCCCCGATCTCGGCGGCGACATCGGCTCCGGTACGGGCGTCGACGTCGCCGACGATCACGTGGGCTCCCTCGGCGGCGAAGCGCCGAGCGCTTGCCAGCCCGATCCCGCTGCACCCGCCGGTGATGACGGCTGTACGGCCTTCGAGGCGCGGTGCGCCGCTCATGGTCAGGCTTCCTCCGTACTGATGAAGACGTTCTTGACGTCGGTGAACGCGTCGAGCGCGTCGGGGCCGAGCTCGCGACCGATCCCCGACTGCTTGAAACCCCCGAACGGGGTCGAGTACCGCACCGATGAGTGCGAGTTGACGCTCAGGTTGCCGGCCTCGACTCCGCGCGCGACCCGGAGAGCCCGGCCGACGTCCCGGGTCCAGATCGAGCCCGAGAGCCCGTAGTCGCTGTCGTTGGCCGCCGCCACCGCGTCCGCCTCGTCGTCGAACGGCAGCACGGCCACCACGGGCCCGAAGATCTCCTCCCGCCAGACCCGGTCGTCGCGCGACGTCGGCAGCACGACCGTCGGCGGGTACCAGAAGCCCGCGCCGTCGGGCGCCTGCCCGCGAAACGCCACCTCGACCGAGCCTCCGTCGACGTACGACGCCACCCGCTCGCGCTGGCCCGCGCTGATCAGCGGTCCCATGTCGGCGTCGTCCTCGGCGGGCGCCGTCACGTTGACCGCCTGCACCGCCGGCTCGAGCAGCTCGAGGAACCGGTCGTACACCGACCGCTCCACGAGGATCCGGCTGCGTGCGCAGCAGTCCTGCCCGGCGTTGTCGAAGACGCCAGCGGGAGCGGAGGCTGCCGCGCGCTCGATGTCCGCGTCGGCGAAGACGATGTTGGCGCTCTTGCCGCCGAGCTCGAGGGTGACCCGCTTCACCTGGGTGGCGCAGCCGGCCATGATCTGCGTGCCGACCTTCGTCGAGCCGGTGAAGCACACCTTGCGGACGGCTGGGTGCGTGACGAAACGCGCTCCGACCACCGAGCCCCTTCCGGCGACGACTGTGAAGACGCCCTCGGGGAGCCCCGCCTCGAGGGCGAGCTCTCCCAGCCGCAGCGCGGTCAGCGGCGTGAGCTCGGCCGGCTTGAGGACGACGGTGTTGCCGGCCGCCAGCGCGGGCGCGAACCCCCAGCCGGCGATCGGCATCGGGAAGTTCCAGGGCACGATCACCCCGACCACGCCCAACGGCTCCCGGAACGTGATGTCGACGCCGCCGGCCACGGGGATCTGGTGACCCAGCAGGCGCTCGGGACCGGCGGAGAAGTACTGGAGGACGTCGCGTACGTTGCCCGCCTCCCAGCGCGCGTTCGTGATCGTGTGGCCGGCGTTGGCGACCTCGAGTGCCGCCAGCTCCTCCACGGCGGCGTCGACGGCCTCGGCGAAGCGGCGCAGCAGCCGCCCCCGGTCCGCCGGCGCCAGGTGCCGCCAGGTGTCGAACGCTGTGCTCGCACGCGCGATCGCCGTGTCGGTGTCCTCGACGCTCGCCAACGGGAGCGTGCGCACTACCTGCTCGGTGGCAGGGTCGATGACGTCGTGCAGCTGGTCGGCAGTCAACGGCTAGAGCCTCTCGAACCCTCTGAAGCGCTCCCAGTCGGTCACCACGGAGTTGAAGGCGGCCAGCTCGACGTCGGCGGCGTTGACGTAGTGGTCGACCACGTCGTCACCGAAGGCCTCTCGCGCCACCGCGGAGGCGGCGAACAGCTCGCGAGCAGCGGCCAGCGTCGTGGGTACGTGGGCCTTGTCCGACTCGTAGGCGTTCCCGGTGAACGGCGGCTCGAGCTCGAGCTCGTTGCGAATGCCGTACAGGCCGCCGGCCAGCATCGCCGCGCACGCGAGGTACGGGTTCACGTCACCGCCAGGGAGCCGGTTCTCGACCCGCAGCCCGGCACCGTGCCCGACGAC
>JAWWPH010000046.1:0-4082 GCA_033850875.1 Nocardioidaceae bacterium
CGCGGGGCGTACCGCTTCGGGTCGAGGTCGAGGTCGCGGCAGACCAGCCCCATCAGCCGCCGGGAGTCGGCGTCGTCGTAGATCGAGAAGTTGGAGCCGTACCCGAAGCGGGCGATCTCCTTGCGCAGGATGCGTACGCACGAGGAGTGGAAGGTGGAGACCCACATGATCTTGGCGCGGCCCCCGACGAGCTCGGTGACCCGCTCCTTCATCTCCGCGGCCGCCTTGTTGGTGAACGTGATAGCGAGGATGGAGCCCGGGTGCGCGCCACGCTCGGCCAGCAGCCAGGCGATCCGCCGGGTCAGCACCCGCGTCTTGCCCGAGCCCGCACCGGCGACGACCAGGAGCGCCGGGCCGACGTACGTGACGGCGGTGCGCTGGGAGGGGTTGAGGCCGTCGAGCAGCTCGTCCGGCGTGGGCTGCCGACGGCGCCCAGGCTCGTCGGCGGAGACCGGCAGCCGGTCAGGGTCGTCCAGCGAGGGGAGCGAGAACAGCGCGGTCATGTTGACGTCATGCTACGTGTTGGCGGGGACATACTCCCGGCTGTCAAACGGCGTGTGAGAGGTGTCCGTACTCGGTCGACCCAGGGGGTGCTGTCCCTCTTCCAGCCGGTCGTTACGGGTGCGTGCCACGCGTCCCGGACGCTCAGCGCAGATGGATGCCGTGGCTCTCGAAGAACGGGAGCGGGTCGACCGGAGTCTGCAGGTCGGAGGCGAGCCGGTACTCGATATGGGTGTGGCAGCCGAAGGCGTTGCCGGTCTCGCCGACGCGCCCGATCTGCTGGCCCTGGCGGACGGCCTGGCCCGTCGTCACCTCGATCGCGCTGAGGTGGTTGTACCAGATCTGGTCGCCGTTATCGAACTGCAGCCGGATCTGGTTCCCGTACGGTCCGTCCCACCCGGTCTGCGCCACCGTCGCATCGGCGACAGCGACGTCGGGGGTCCCGCAGGCCGTCGCGAAGTCGATCCCGGTGTGGTAGCCGGACGACCAGTACGGCCCTGCCTCCCCGAACCACACACTGATGTGGAAGCCGCTGGTCGGCAGCACCCACTGCCGGCTCGCCAGTGCCTTCGCGAAGTGCTGAGAGGCATCGACCGCGCTCTGCAGCGACGCGGCGCGACGGGCGGCCTGCTGCGCTGCGCGTCGGGCGGCCCGCAGCCCGGCCGACTGCCCGGCGGTCGCCGACGAGTCGCCATCGGTTGCCCTGCGCGCCGGCGCCACGACGGTACGGGACCGGGTGATCGCGGGACGCGATCCGGACCGGCTTGCCCGGTCGGTCCCGCGTCCCGTGCTCGCCGAGGCCGACGCTACGACGCCGTGACCCGCGGAAACACTCGCGACGCGGCCGGTCGCCGTCGGCTGGCCGTCCGACCCACGCAGGTGTACGGCAGTCGCTGTACCACCGGCTACCAATACCAACGCCGCGGCCACGATGGTCGACCCGGTTCGCCGCCGTCGCCCCGGCGCCGTCGGTCGCGTCGTGGACGCGGCGCCGAGAGCCGGCAACGGCTTTGCTGAGCGGTGCTTGGCAGCGCGATGCGGGGCCACGCAGGAGGTCCTTTCCGGCAGGTTACGAGACGGTAACGCGACGACGACGGTAACGGAGCCGGCCGCGGTAACGGAAATTCGCTACCAAAGGCACTGTGAACGGTCACGCACTGTTACGAAAACCGCTCTTATCCGAGGTGTACCCGTGGCCCGCGGCCGATTCACCGGCCCGCGGATCGCGAACTGACTAGGGTTGACGACGTCGTACGACGCCGCGGGACTCTGCTCGTGGAACGTCTCGAAGGCGGTAAGGAGCCCCGATGGCCCCGGTTCGGATCGTGATCGCGAAGCCCGGCCTCGACGGCCATGACCGGGGCGCGAAGGTGATCGCGCGAGCGCTGCGCGACGCCGGCATGGAGGTCATCTACACCGGCCTGCATCAGACACCAGAGCAGATCGTCGAGACCGCGATCCAGGAGGACGCCGACATCATCGGGCTGTCGGTGCTGTCCGGCGCCCACATGACGCTCTTCAGGAAGGTGCTGCAGCTGCTCGAGTCGCGCGAGGCGTCCGACATCGTGGTCTTCGGCGGCGGAATCATCCCCGAGGCCGACATCCCGCTGCTCCAGGAGGCGGGCGTCGCCCGGATCTTCACTCCCGGAACCAAGACCCGCGACGTCGTCGACTGGGTCAATGCCGCCATGGCCCCGAGCGACTGACCCGTCCGGGACGACAAGGCGCGCCCGTCGGCCCGCCGAGACGTCATCGCGTGAGCGACACGCCGGCAACTCCGGGCCGTCAGTGACGTGTCGCGGGGTGGGTGGTGGCGAAGGCGGCGATCGCGGTTGACAGCTCGTCGGGACGGCTGCGCTGCACCCAGTGCCCGGCGTCGATCTCGACCCGGGTCAGGTCCGGGGCGAAGCGGCCCACGTTGCCGACGAACGCCGGGGTGATGAACGCGTCGCGAAGCGGGACGACGAGCTGCACCGGTAGCGACGTCCGCGGGCCGCCCGGCACCGGAGCCGCGCTCGCGGAGAGGATGTTGGCCCGGTACAGCTCCAGCCCGTTGACGGCGTCGCTCGGCAAGGTGTCGGGGAAGCCGCGCCGCCCGGGGTCGGCTCTCCGCATCAGCGCACCCACGTACCTGCGCAGGACCAGCTCCGGCACGACGGGGACTCCGAAGGCGTAGACGTACCAGGAGTGCCGCAGCTGCCCCAGGACCTGGCGGCGTTGCGACCAGCTCCCGCGTCGGGCGGAGCCGACGAAGGCGTCGGCGTGCTGCAGGCACGGCCCGCTGATCGTGGTGTACGACGCGATGCGCCCCTGCAGCCGAGGGTCGGACCTCTCCCGGACGACGGCCTCCCAGGCCTGGATCGAGCCCCAGTCGTGTCCCACGAGGTGTACGGGCTCGGCGGGGAACACGGCGTCCAGCACGGCGACCAGGTCGGAGACCAGACTGCTCAACCGGTACCCGCTCCGCCCCTCCGGGGCGTCGGACGCGCCGGCCCCCCTCACGTCGTACGTGAGGCAGCGGAACCGGCCCGCCAGCCGGTCGACGACGAGGTCCCAGACGGCGTGGGTGTCCGGGTAGCCGTGGACCAGCACCACCGGCTCGCCGACCTCCCCTGAACGCCAGGCGGCGAGCCGCAGCCCCGACGAGGACACGTCGAGCCGGCGCCCGGCTGACGAGGGCGTATCCGGCATGCGGGGTCCCTTCGGGAGCGGCCACCCCGAGTCTGCCAAACCCCGAAGTCTGGGTAGGCTCCCAGGGCAGCCGGGGCGACGGGGCCGGACAGCCCGGCGGCAGTGCTTCTGGTGCGACACAGTCTCTCTGGCAACACAGTGTCTCCTCAACACAGTGTCTCCTCAATGAAAGGACGGCCGCGGCGTGGACCTGATGGAGTACCAGGCAAAGGAGCTGTTCGCGAAGCACGGCGTACCCGTCACGCTGGGGACGGTCGTCATGAACGCCGAGGACGCCGGGCTCGCCGCCCACGAGCTGGGCGGGCGGGTGGTCATCAAGGCGCAGGTGAAGGCCGGCGGCCGGGGCAAGGCCGGTGGAGTCAAGCTGGCCGAGGGCCCGGACGAGGCCGTCGCGCGTGCCCGCGAGATCCTCGGGATGCAGATCAAGGGACTGACGGTCCACCGCGTCCTGGTCGCACCGACGGCGGACATCGCCTCGGAGTACTACTTCTCCTACCTGGTCGACCGGGCTGCGCGCCGGTACCTGTGCATAGCCAGTACCGAGGGCGGTGTCGAGATCGAGGTGGTCGCGCACGACAAGCCCGATGCGGTCGCCCAGATCCCCATCGACCCGCTGGTCGGCGTCGACGACGCCAAGGCGCGCGAGATCGTGGAGACGACGGGTTTCCCCGACGAGCTCGCGGATGCGGCCGCCGACTTCGCCAAGCGACTGTGGACGGTATTCGTCGAGGAGGACGCCTCGCTCGTCGAGGTGAACCCGCTGGCGGTGCTGGGCGACGGATCCCTCGATGCCCTCGACGGCAAGGTGACGCTCGACGACAACGCGAGCTTCCGGCACCGCGAGCACGCCGTCTACGAGGACCACGCAGCCGCCGACCCGCTGGAGGCCA
>JAWWPH010000079.1:0-2691 GCA_033850875.1 Nocardioidaceae bacterium
CGATGCCGAAGAAGACGACCTCTCGGTCGGGGTTCTCCCGCGCGAGCTTGAGGGCGTCCAGGGGTGAGTACACCACCCGGACGTCGCCGCCCGCGCTCTTGACGCGGAACAGGTCCGAGCTGCTGCCCGGAACGCGCAGCATGTCGCCGAACGAGCAGAAGATCACCCCGGGGCGCGCAGCGATCGCCAGCGCCTTGTCGATGATCTCGAGCGGTGTCACGCACACGGGGCATCCCGGGCCGTGGATCATCTCGATGGCGTCGGGCAGCAGCTGGTCGATCCCGTGGCGGATGATCGAGTGGGTCTGGCCGCCGCAGACCTCCATGATGGCCCACCGCTTCGTCGCGGTGCTGTGGATCTGGTCGAACAGCCGCTTGGCCAGGTCCGGGTTGCTGAACTCCTCCAGGTACTTCACGAGGGCACCTCCATGCCTGCCTGCTTGGCGGCGAGCGAGAACCCGTCGCCGAACTCCTCCTCGAGCACGCCCAGCTTCTCGAAGTTGCTCAGCGTCTCCAGTGCCGACTCCTCGTCCAGGCGCTGGATCGCGAAGCCGACGTGCACGATGACGTAGTCACCGACGCCGACGTCGGGGAGGTACTCCAGGCACACGTCCTTGCGTACGCCGCCGAAGTCCACCTCCGCCATCGCCGTGTCGTCGCGGTTGGCGAGGCTGATCACCCTTCCGGGAACGGCCAGGCACATGGTTATCGACCTTCCTTCGTCATGTCGTCGTGTTCGTCATCTCGTTGACCCGACCAGCGCCTGGCCCAGGGCAAGGCCGCCGTCGTTGGGCGGCACCTGCCGGTGGCACAGCACCGTGAAGCCGTCGTCGCGCAGCGCTGCACGGCTCTGCGACAGCAGCAGCGCGTTCTGGAAGACGCCGCCGGTGAGGGCGACGGTCCGCAGGCCCAGAGCCTCCCGTGCCCGCTGGGCGATGTCTCGGGCGAACCCCGCAAGGGTCGTGTGGAACCGGCGGCCGACCACTGCCGCGGGTACGCCGGCGCGGACGTCGGCCACGACCGCGCGTACCAGCGCCGAGGGGTCGGCGACCAGGGGCTCTCCGTCCGCCCCACCGGCCGGCGCGAGGGGGTAGGTGGGCCCGTCGTCGGGCACTCCCCGCGCGAGACCCTCGAGCTCGACCGCGGCCTGCGCCTCGTAGTCGACGACCTGCCGGACTCCCGCCAACGCCGCCACCGCGTCGAACAGCCTGCCGACGCTCGACGTCGGCGCGCAGCCGAACCCGGTCGCCAGCTGGTGGTCGAGCACCGTGCGCTCGACGTCGGGGCAGGCCTGCACGGGGTACAGGTCGCCGTCCCACGGCACTCCCGCCGCGGCCAGGTGGGCGAGCGCCATCCGGTACGGCCGGTGTACCGCCGCGTCGCCACCGGGCAGCGGGACGTAGCCCAGCTGCGCGAACCGGGAGAAGCCCTTGTAGTCGCCGATCAGCACCTCGCCGCCCCACACGGCTCCGTCGTCGCCGTAGCCGGTGCCGTCGAACGCGATACCGATCACCGGCGACGAGCCGTCGAGCCCGTGCTCGGCCATCACCGCCGCCACGTGGGCGTGGTGGTGCTGCACGGTGTGCACGGGCCGGGTCCCGGCGGACGTGCGCGCCCACGCGCTCGACCGGTAGCCCGGGTGCCGGTCGGCGACCAGGCGTGCCGGCGTCACGCCGGTGAGTCGCTCGAGGTGCCGCTCGGTGGCGCCGAACGCCTCCAGTGTCGCCAGGTCGTCCATGTCGCCGATGTGCGAGCTGAGCCAGGCGTAGCGTCCCTCGGCGAGGCAGCAGGTGTTCTTCAGCTCCGCTCCCACCGCGAGGGTGGGCGGCACGTCGACGGGCAGCGCGACGGGCAGCGGCGCGTACCCGCGGGAACGGCGGTACGGCAGCTCCTCGCCGTCCACCACCCGGGTCACCGAGTCGTCGCACGGCACCACGATGGGCCGGTCGTGCCGGAGCCACGCGTCGGCGAGCGAGTCGAGCCGACGCAGGGCGTCGTCGTCGTCGTACACGATCGGCTCGCCCGACAGGTTGCCCGACGTCATCACCAGGACGCTGAGGAGCTCGTCGCCGTCGAGCCCGAACAGCAGCGTGTGCAGCGGTGTGTACGGGAGCATCACCCCGAGATCGGGATTGCCCGGAGCGACGCCGGCACTCACCGCGACCGCCGCCTCGTGCGGCCCTCGACGGGAGAGCAGCACGATCGGCCGGCGGGAGCCGGTGAGCAGTGCCTCCTCGGCCGGGTCCACCACGGCCAGGTCCCGTACGGTCGCCAGGTCGCGCGCCATCACGGCGAACGGCTTGTCGCCGCGGCGCTTGCGCCGGCGCAGCTCCCAGACCGCACGGTCGTCGCCGGCGTCACAGGCCAGGTGGTAGCCGCCGAGCCCCTTGACCGCCACGATGGCACCGGCAGCGAGCAGCCGCCGCGCCTCGGCGAGGGCCCCCGCACCGACTCGCGGCGGGTCGGACCGGGTGACCAGCTCGAGCTGCGGCCCGCAGCGAGGACACGCGATGGGCTGGGCGTGGAAGCGGCGGTCGGCCGGGTCGGCGTACTCCGCGGCGCACTCGGTGCACATGGCGAACGACGCCATCGTCGTGGTGGGCCGGTCGTAGGGCAGGTCCTCGATGATCGTGAACCGCGGCCCGCAGTTGGTGCAGGTGATGAAAGGGTGGCGGAACCGGCGGTCGGCAGG
>JAWWPH010000085.1:0-7312 GCA_033850875.1 Nocardioidaceae bacterium
GCGGTCGGCGTCGACGTCGTGCACGGCCGCCGCAAGGAGCGCATCGACGCGGGCGAGGTGCTGCTGTGCGGGGGGGCGTTCAACTCGCCCCAGCTACTCCAGCTGTCAGGGGTCGGCGACGCGGCGGTGCAGCCGGCCGGCCCGCAGGTACTCGACGCCGACGGCGCGCCGGCCTGCGAACACCACCCTCGTGCCCAGCGCCATCGTCTCCACCTTGAGGTTCTTGCGCGACATCACGGGATGCAGGTAGGCCCGGGCCGCAGAAAGCCGACGACCGCGGTAGACGTTGCGGTCGAAGCGGGCGAAGCCCTCTTGCCGGTAGCCGTTCACGTCGTCGGTCAGCGGGTAGCCCGCCTGCTGGACGGCCTCGAAGAACGCGCCGAAGAGCGGGTTGGTCGCCGGCCCGCGCTCGAGCTTGAGTGGTCCGCTGCCCCCGCGCCACCGGTCGGCGCCCTCGAGGCAGGTCTCCATCCGCTTGAAGTACGGCAGGCAGTGCAGGTAGTCCCACGTCTCCATGCCGGGCTCGGCGCCCCAGCGCTGGTAGTCGAGCGGGTTGCCGCGCTGGAAGATCATCCCGTTGATGCTGCTCGACCCACCGAGCAGCTTGCCCCGGGCGTGGAACACCCGGCGGCCGTTCATGTACGGCTCGGGCTCGGTGCGGTACTTCCAGTCGTACAGCCGGTTCCCGATCGGGAGCGGGAGCGCCGCCGGCATGTGGATGAGCGGGTCGAACCGGAAGTCGGAGTGGCCCGCCTCCAGCACGAGCACGGAGTTGGCGGGGTCCGCGCTGAGCCTGTTCGCGAGGGCGCATCCGGCCGACCCGCCACCGACGATGACGAAGTCCCAGCTGCCGCGCTGACCGCTGCTCATTGTTCGCCGCTGAACCAGCGCTGAACCCGCGGGCTGACGTTGTGCCAGATGTGCTTGGTCTCGCGGTACTCGTCGAGGCCGGCGACCCCGAGCTCCCGGCCGGTTCCCGACTGCTTGTAGCCGCCCCACTCGGCCTGCGGGACGTACGGGTGGTAGTCGTTGATCCACACCGTCCCCATCCGCAACCGAGCCGCAACCCGCTCGGCACGCCCACCGTTGGTGGTCCAGACGGCGCCGGCGAGGCCGTAGATGCTCTCGTTCGCCAGCGCGACGGCCTCGTCGTCGTCGCTGAACGTCTCGACGGTGAGGACGGGGCCGAACGACTCGTCCCGCACCACGCTCATCGAGGGCTTGCAGTCGTCGAGGACCGTCGGGAGGTAGAAGTACCCGCCGGCGAGCGCCTCGTCGTCGGGTCGGGCGCCACCGCACCGCAGGGTCGCCCCCTCGGCGAGGCCGCGTGCGACGTAGGCCTCGACCTTCTCGCGGTGGGCCGCAGAGATGAGCGCCCCGGACTCCGCGGATGCGTCGAAGGGGCCGCCGAGCCGGATGCGCCGGGCGCGGGCGACGAGCTCATCGACGAAGTCCTCCTTGACCGTCTCCTCGATCAGCAGCCGCGCCCCGGCCGAGCAGACCTGGCCGGAGTGCAGGAACACCGCGGTGAGGGCGAAGTCGAGTGCTACCTCGAGGTCGGCGTCGGCGAAGACGATGTTGGGGTTCTTGCCGCCGAGCTCGAGGGCGACCTTCTTCACGGTGCCGGCGGCGGAGGCCATGATGGTCTTGCCGGTCTCGAGGCCTCCTGTGAAGGACACCAGGTCGACGGCGGGGTGCGACGACAGCGGCGCCCCGACGACGGCACCGGCGCCGAGGACCAGGTTGCCCACACCGGCGGGTAGGCCGGCCTCCGCGAGGTAGCGCATGAGCAGGATCGCCGTCGAGGGGGTGAGCTCGCTCGGCTTGAGGACGAACGTGTTGCCGGCGGCGAGCGCCGGGGCCACCTTCCACGACGTCTGAAGCAGCGGGTAGTTCCAGGGGGTGATGAGCCCGCACACGCCGATCGGCTCGTGGACGACCCGGCTGCGGACCTCCGTGCGGCCCGTGTCGACGACTCTGCCCGCATCGACCGCCGCCGTGTTGGCGTAGTACCGGAACACCTCGACGATGTCGTCGACGTCGTACTCGCTCTCGACCAGCCGCTTTCCCGTGTCCAGGGACTCGGCATGCGCGATCACCGCCTTGTTGGCGGTCAGCAGGTCCGCGACGCGGTGGAGCAGGGCGCTGCGCTCGTGCACGCTCGACGTGGACCAGGCACCGTCGTCGAAGGCCCTGCGCGCGGCCTCGACCGCGGCCACCGTGTCCTCGGCCGTCGCCTCGTCGACGGTGACGACCGGATCGCCGGTAGCCGGGCATCGGATGTCGCGTCGGCCCCCCGCGGCAGCCGACCTCCACTCGCCGTCGATGAACAGGTCGGCCACGCTACCTCCGGCTGGGATTTCGTTGCGCATGATGAAACCGTTGCGTTGTCTGCGCAACAATCTAGGGAGTCGCTCCCTGGCCGTCAAGGGATGTCCCGCCCAGCACACTGCCGCCGTCACCACGCCAGCCCAGGCGCCGGGACACGTCGTCGGCGGCCGCCATCACCGCCTGTGCCAGGTCCGGCAGCCGGCGCGCATCCAGCCGGAACGTCGGGCCGGAGACGCTCATCGAGGCCAGCACGTCGCCGTTGCCGTCCCTCACCGGCGCGGCCACGGCGGTGAGGCCGATCTCGAGCTCATCGACGGCGATGGCGTACCCGCGCGAGCGGACCTCATCGAGCTCCTTGTGCAACGCCTTCGACGTCGTGATCGTCCGCGGGGTGTACGGCTGGAGGACGGGCACCTGCCGGGACACCTCGGCGCGCTCCAGGGCGCTCAGCAGGACCTTGCCGTTCGACGTGGCGTGCAGCGGTATCCGTTGTCCCACCCAGTTGTGCGGCTGCAGCGCCGAGGACCCGGCGACCTGGTCCATGTACAGCGCGGCACCGTCGCTCAGCACGGCGAGGTTGACGGTCTCGCCCGTGCGCTGGGCCAGCGCCCGGGACACGACGCGGCTCTCCTGTACGACGTCGCGTCGCGACGTCGATGCACCAGCCAGCCGCAGGATTCCCGGGCCGAGGCGGTACTTCCCGCGGCCGGAGTTCTGCTCGACGAGGTCGCGACGCTCCAGCGCGGCCACCAGACGGAACGCCGTCGACTTGTGCACCCCCAGCTCCTGGGCGAGCTCGGTGACGCCGACGTCCCCGGATCGGGCCAGGATCTCGAGGATCGACACGGCCCGGTCGACCGACTGGACCGTGTTCGACGCATCACCGGCCCCGACCCCGCCCAGAATTGCGTTGCTCATGACGAGACAGTAGTGCATGTGACGCGACACCAGTGGAGTGCGCGCTCCATACTTCTCGACATGACCGACGCCACCTCGCGCAGCGACTTCGTGCTGACTCTGCTCTGCCCCGACACACCTGGGATCGTGCACGCGGTCTCCGGGTTCCTGCTCGAGCACTCCGGCAACATCATGGAGAGCCAGCAGTTCGGCGACGGCGAGACGGGGCAGTTCTTCATGCGCGTTCGGGTCGAAACCACCGATCCCGCCGTCGACCTGGAGAGCCTACGCGCCGGGTTCGGCTCGGTGGCGGACCGCTTCGGCATGACCTGGGAGCTGTGGAGCGCGGGTGCGCCGTACCGGACCCTCATCATGGTGTCGAGGTTCGGGCACTGCCTGAACGACCTGCTGTTCCGGACCAGCACCGGGGCACTGCAGATCGAGATCCCGGCGATCGTGTCGAACCACCGCGACTTCGAGCGGCTCGCCGACTCGTACGGGATCGCGTTCCACCACATCCCGGTGACCCCCGACACCAAGGTGCAGGCCGAGCAGCAGCTGCTCGACCTCGTCGACGAGCTCGGGATCCATCTGGTCGTGCTGGCGCGCTACATGCAGGTGCTGTCCGACCCGACCTGCCGGGCGCTGGCCGGGCGGGCGATCAACATCCACCACTCGTTCCTGCCGAGCTTCAAGGGCGCCCGGCCGTACCACCAGGCGCACCACCGCGGCGTGAAGCTGATCGGCGCGACCGCGCACTACGTGACCTCGGACCTCGACGAGGGGCCGATCATCGAGCAGGACGTCGCCCGCGTCGACCACAGCTTCACCGCCGAGCAGCTCGTGTCGGCCGGGCGCGACGTGGAGAGCCAGGTGCTGTCCAGGGCGGTCCGCTGGCACTCCGAGACCCGGGTGATGCTCAACGGGAGCAAGACCGTCGTCTTCCGCTGACCCGCGGCAATAGACCGGTAGACGCCTCCGAGAACCGTGGGATCACCTACAGTGCCCTCATCGACGCGAGAGGACCGCCGGGTATGCACAACCTCCGAAATGCGTCGCTGGGCATCTCGGCCCTGACGGTCGCTGTCGGGCTGTCCCTGACGTCGACAGTGACCTCTGCTGCTCCGGATGACTCGTCGCATCACGTCCACTCCACCGCTGGCACCCGCCAGAGCTGCATGCCGCAGACCTACCGCGAACGAGTCCGCGTCGCGACCTACCACCATCGACCGCGGATCACGCACCGCTCCACGTTGTGGCTGGCATCCGGCAGTCGCACCTCGCATGAGACGGCGGCGTTCGAAGCACAGGTGCGTGCCGCGGCCAGGCTCGACATAGGGGTCGGCCTGAAGGCGCGGCAGGTCTTTCGAAAGGTGGAGAGGCACTTCGACCGGGTGGTGCGGAAGCGAGGACAGCACACGGCAAGAGGGGTTCTCAGCCTGACCGACCTCGTCCGCAACCCGACCCCTCGACGCCAGCAGTTCATCGTATTCGACGGTGTCACCAGGTATGCGGGTACGTACTACCTGAAGACCTGCGGCTGGGATGGTCTCGTGCGTCGACTGCCCGGACACTACGCCACTTTCAGCGACTACACGGTCGGAGAGGCGCGCTGTGGAGCGGGTGACGGCGGGAGCCGAATGGTCCACGTCGCGCTTCGGCGCTGCAGCTAGCTGCTCGCTGTCCCGCAACCGACGCTCAGTCGCCGAGCTCGGCGCGGCGTCGCGTGACGTACTCCTCGAGCTCGGCGCGGATCGCGTCGTCCAAGGGGGGCGCCTCGTACGCCTCGAGCGTCGACTTGTAGATCTTCGTCGCCCGTGCGGAGGTGTCGTTGCCTCCGGTACGCATCCAGCGCTCGTAGTTCTCCGACGAGGACAGCAGCGGCCGGTAGAAGCAGGTGCGGAACCGCTCCATCGTGTGCATCGCGCCGAGGAAGTGACCACCGTGGCCGACCTCCTGGTGCGCATCGAACGCGAGCGTCGATTCGTCGATCTCCAGCGGCGTGAACTCCACCTTCAGCATCTGCAGCAGCTCGATGTCGACGATGAACTTCTCGAACCCGGCGACCAGCCCACCCTCGAGCCAGCCGGCCGAGTGCATGACCCAGTTGGTGCCCGCGAGGAACGTCGGGATCATCGTCATCGCCGCTTCGTAACCGGCCTGCGCGTCGGCCACCTGGCTCGACGTCAGCCCGCCGCCTGAACGGAACGGCAGCCCGAAGTGCCGCGCGATCTGACCGGTACAGAACAGGCCGATCGCCGACTCGGGCGTACCGAACGACGGCGAGCCGGACTGCATGTCGATGTTGGACATGAACGACCCGAAGATGACCGGGCAGCCGGGCCGGATGAGCTGGCTCAACGCGATGCCGGTCAGCGCCTCGGCGATCTGCTGCACGAGCGCTGCCGGGATCGTCACCGGGGACATGGCTCCCAGCAGGATGAACGGGGTCAGCACGACCGGCTGGTTGGCAGCGCTGTACTCGAACTGTGCGTCGAGCATGCGGTCGTCCCACCTCAGCGGCGAGTTGCAGTTGATCAACGAGATGGAGACGGGCTTCTCCTCGATGACGTCCCTGCCGCCGAAGAGGATGGAGCCCATGGCGATGGTGTCGACGGCGTTGGGGCCGGACACGACGTTGCCCATGTAGATCTTGTCGGTCAGCGTCTGCAGTGCGTAGGTCATGTCGAGGTGCCGCGAGTCGAGCGGGGTGTCGTTGGGCTCGCAGACCACGCCGCCCGCGGAGTCCAGCGCGTCGAACGACTGCGCGAGCCTCGAGAAGTTGCGGAAGTCCTCCATCGTGGCGTCGCGGCGGACGTCGCCCTCGCGGACGAACGGCGGTCCGTACACGGCGCCGAACGCCATCGAGTCGCCCCCGATGTGGACCGTGTGCGCCGGGTTGCGGGCATGCACGTCGAACTCGCGAGGGGCCTTCGCCACCTGCGCCAAGATGAACTCCGGGTCGAAGAAGACGGTGTTGTCCTCGACTCGCTGCCCCGCCTCACGGAACAGGTCGAGCGCCCGCTGCGACATGAACTGCACACCGATCTCGGTGACGAGCCGCCGCCACCCCTTGTCGAGCTTGTCCATCGCGTCGGCTGACAAGATCTCGTAGCGGGGCATTGTGTTCTGGAACATCGGGCCTCCAAGCTCGACCGGTTGTCGCCCGCGGCGACGTGCTCGTCCCTACCCTATCCGTCATCATGTGGAACAGTCGTTCCATATCGTGGTGCATCGTGATGTACCGTGGGGAGACCACGACGGCCACATCACTGACGACCCGAGGTGCACCAGTTGACCACGACCGGCACGCAGGCCATCGACCGCGCGGCAGAGCTGCTGTCGCGTGTCGTACTGGCCGACGAGCCACCGGGGTTCGGCGACCTGGTCCTGCACACCGGCCTGGCGAAGTCGACGGCGTCTCGACTGCTGCAGGCGCTCGAGCGGCACCGGCTGGTCCACCGCGACGACTCCGGCGGGTACGCCGCCGGACCTCTCTTCGCCCTGTACGCCAGCCGTCGCGAGCCGTACGACGAGCTGATCCGGCTCGCCCGTCCCACGCTGGAGCAGCTCGGTGTCGCCACCGGCGAGACGGTCAACCTGGCGGTCGCGCGCGGCAACGCCGTCGTCCAGATCGCCCAGGTCGATGCCACCTACCTGCTGGGCACGACGAACTGGGTCGACGTCGACGTGCCAGCCCACTGCTCCGCTCTCGGCAAGGTCTTCTTCGCCGCCGGCGTGCTGCCGCTTCCCAGCGAGCCGATGGAGCGCCGTACCCGCCACACGGTGACGACCGTCGAGGCACTGCGCGCCCAGCTCGACCGCTACCGCACACAGGGGTACGCGGAGGCGCTCGGCGAGCTCGAGATCGGCCTCGACGCCGTCGCCGCACCTGTTCTCGACGCGACGGGCGACGTCGTCGCGGCCGTCGGGGTCTCGGGGCCCAGCGACCGGGTCCACTCCCAGCTGCCGCAGCTCGGGGCGCTGCTCACCTCCCAGGCCGAGGCGCTGTCCGGCGTCTTGGGTTTCCAGAACCGAAAGGATGGCGCCGCATGACACCCGAGGAGCTCCTCAAGACCCTGTA
>JAWWPH010000086.1:0-2616 GCA_033850875.1 Nocardioidaceae bacterium
ACTCGTCCTCACCGACCCAGGCGACGAGCTGCCGCAGCGCCGAGGCGCCCTTCGCGTACGTGATCCCGTCGAAGTTGACCTCGACCGCCTCGAGGTCGTAGTTGTCGGCGGCGACGGGGTGCGTCGAAGGGAGCTGGTCTTGGCGGTACGCCCAGGTCTTGCGCGAGTTGCAGAAGCTGGTCCAGCCCTCGGTGTACCGGGTGGCGGCCGTCGACGCCTGATGCGAAGCCCATTCGGCGAACGACTCGTTGAGCCACAGGTCGTCCCACCACCTCATCGTGACGAGGTCGCCGAACCACATGTGCGCCATCTCGTGCAGGATCGTGTTGGCCCGGCCCTCGTAAGCGGCCCGCGTCTGGCGGCTGCGGAAGATGTACTCGTCGCGGAAGGTCACCGCTCCCGCGTTCTCCATCGCTCCCATGTTGTACTCGGGCTCGAAGAGCTGGTCGTTCTTCCCGAACGGGTTGGCCATGTCGAAGGCGTCCTCGAAGTACTCGTACCCCTGCTTGGTGACCTCGAACATGTCGTCGGTGTCGGCGTGGGGCAGCAGCGATGCCCGCACGAAGATGCCGAGCGGGATCTCTCCTCTGGAGCCGGTGTAAGTGTCGCGAACGACGGCGTAGTCACCGGCCACCAACGCGGTGATGTACGTCGAAAGAGGCGGTGTCGGCGCGAAGTGCCACACCGAGCGCCCCATCCCGAGGTCCTCCGGCTCCGGGGTCGGCGAGTTCGAGACGACCTGCCACTGAGAAGGGGCCGTCACATGGAACGTGAACCGCCCTTTGAGGTCGGGCTGCTCGAACGTGGTGAAGACCCGCCGGGCGTCGGGTACCTCGAACTGCGTGTACAAGTACACGAGCTTGTCCGCCGGGTCCACGAACCGGTGCAGGCCCTCCCCGGTGTGGCTGTAGGTGCAGTCCGCGACCACCGTCAGCTCGTTGTCCGGCTCCAGGTCGCTCAGCGTGATGCGGTTGTCCTCGTAGGCTCCGGCATCGACCGGCCGCCCGTTCAGGGTGATCTCGTGCACGCTTGCGTCGACCAGGTCGGCGAAGGTCGACGCGCCGGGCTCTCTGCAGCCGAAGCGCAGCGTGGTCGTGGATCGGAACGTGGTGTCCGACGTGGTCAGGTCGAGGTGGACGTCATACGTGGACACGGACAGGATCCGCGCGCGTTCGGCCGCCTCGTCGCGGGTGAGATTGATGCCGGGCATGGTTGAGATCCTCGCATGCGGGGCACGGGAATGCGGCGAGTGCATACCACCTTGTAATCAAGACACGTACCCAAAGGAGACCAATGACCGAGCAGACCGCTGTAGCCGACTTCTGGTTCGACCCCCTCTGCCCTTGGGCCTGGATGACCTCGCGCTGGATGAAAGAGGTCGAGCAGATCCGCGACGTGAAGACCAGCTTCCACGTGATGAGCCTGGCCTATCTGAACGCCGACAAGGACATCTCCGACGACTACCGCAGGGGTCTCGACGGAGCCTGGGGACCGGTCCGCGTCTGCATCGCGGCAGCGCAGGCGCACGGCGACGACGTGCTCGACCGCCTGTACACCGAGCTGGGCACCCGCTTCCACAACGAGGGCCGGGAGCGCGACAAGGAGACCGTCGAGGAGGCGCTAGCCGCGGCCGGACTGCCGACCGAGCTTTCGGAGGCCATGGAGTCGACCGAGTACGACGAGGCGGTGATCAAGTCCCACCACGAGGGGATGGACCAGGTCGGCATGGACGTCGGCACCCCGGTCATCTCCGTCGAGGGAGTTGCCTTCTTCGGCCCCGTAGTGACGCCGATCCCGCGCGGTGACGCGGCCGGCAGGCTCTGGGACGGCGTACGGCTGGTTGCCGGTGTCGACGGGTTCTACGAGCTGAAGCGATCGCGCACTGCCGACCCCTCCTTCGACTGAGCACGGGCGAGAGCAAACGGGAGCGTTCGCGTGTTGCATCCGCAGGCGATCCGAGCCGAGGCTCTGTGGGCCACCGAGCCGAGCGTCCTCGACGAGGGTTTCGACATCGACCGCGTGCGGCTCGACGCCCGAGCCGACGGCCTCGGGGCGACGAAGCAGCCGGTCGACGTCGTGGCGGACGTCGACGCCAACGGCGTTCCATGTCGCCTGTACCGACCGGCTGAGGGGACGCCGCTGCTGGTGCATCTGCACGGTGGCGGGTTCGTCTTCGGAGATCTGGAGACCCACGACGCGCACTGCCGGCGGCTGGCACAGACGTCCGGGTGGGCCGTACTCGCCGTGGACTACCGCCGCGCACCGGAGTTCCCTTATCCCGCGGCATCCGACGACGTCGACACCGTTGTCGACTGGCTGAGGCCCGCGGGCCCGACCCTCGGCGTCGACACCCGCAGGCTCGCGGTCGTCGGTGACAGCGCCGGCGGTCAGTTGGCACTGGTCGCGGCGATGCGTCGCCCGGTCTTCTCGTCGGCGGCTCTCGTGTACCCGTGTGTCGACCCGAGCGGCTCCCACCCCTCGTACCGCACGGAGACAGGCGGGCTCACGGGCGCCGAGATGGACTGGTACTGGCACAGGTACGTAGCCGAACCCGCCTCGGCCGGTTCCGCGGAGCTGTTCCCGATCGGCACCGACTTGGCGGGCCTGCCACCGACG
>JAWWPH010000096.1:0-3873 GCA_033850875.1 Nocardioidaceae bacterium
AACTACATCGACATCCAGCCCGGACCCGCCCCGACAGGGGATGCCGCGTCCGGCTCCTCCGGGGCGGGCGCCAACGGTGACTCGGCGGCGAACGTCAGCTCGGCGAACGGCAGCTCGTCGACGTCCACCGCCGACTCGACGAAGGTGCTGGGCGTGATCGTCGGCGGGCTGCTGCTGTTCGCGGCAGGTGGCGCGCTCGGGGGATGGGCGGGCTACCGCAAGGCGACCGTGGACTACCGCGAATGACGATCTCCACCCTGCCCGCGTCGGCGCCGGCATCGGCACCGGTCGCGCCGGAGGGGCGCCAGGGCCGCAGCCGCTCCGCGACCTGGAAATACGTCGGCTCGAAGGTCCTGGGCTCGGCGATAACGCTGGCCTTCATCACCGTCGTCAACTTCTTCCTGTTCCGCGTCATCAACGCCGACCCGGTCAGGACGCTCGCGCGTGGGCGGGCCACCACCCCCCAGCAGGTGGCCGAGCTCACGAGGACGCTCGGGCTCGACAAGCCGCTCCCGGAGCAGTTCCTGATCTACCTCAAGGACATTGCCACGGGTCAGTTCGGCATCTCCTACCAGTACCACGAGTCGGTCCGCCACCTGATGTGGGAGCGGCTCTGGCCGACCATCGTGCTCGTCGGCACGTCCACGATCCTGTCGATCATCATCGGCCTCTGGATCGGCACGGTCGCCGCGTGGAACCGCGGCCACACCTTTGACAACATCTCGACGACCGGGACGATCCTGCTGTACTCGATGCCGGAGTGGTGGCTCGGGCTCATCCTCTTCGCCGTGTTCGCCGTGGGCTGGGGCCCGATCCCCGGCATGTTCCCAATCGGCGGCCTGATCTCGCCGGGAGTCGACCAGTGGTCCCTCGACGGCATCATCAACCAGGCCTGGCATCTCGTGCTGCCGATCATCACGCTGACCCTCGCCTACCTCGCGGAGTACTCGCTGATCATGCGCAGTGCGCTGCTCGACGAGATGGGCGAGGACTACCTGCAGACGGCCCGTGCGAAAGGGCTGCGTGACGTCTTCGTGCGCCGCAGGCACGCCGCCCGCAACGCCATGCTGCCGGTGGCGACCCTGGTGTCGCTCAACCTCGGGTTCATCGTCTCGGGGGCGATCACGATCGAGACGGTCTTCTCGATCCCCGGCCTCGGTCTGCTCACCACCGACGCCCTGCACATCCCTGACATCCCGATGCTCCAGGGCACCTTCTTCGTCTTCTCGGCGTCGGTGGTGGTCGCCAACCTGGTGGCCAACCTCCTGTACGGCGTTCTGGACCCCCGGGTGCGGTCATGAGCGCCGTCACCGACGTCCCGCCGACGGGCGGCGGCGCACCGGAGCCGGACGACGCCCCTGTCGCACAGCTGAGTGCCCGGCAGGTCGTCTGGCGTCGCCGCCGCGATGCCGCCGGCCGCAGCTGGCGCGAGTTCCGCCGGCACAAGACAGGGCTCGTCGGTCTCGCCGTACTCCTCGTGTTCGCGCTGATCGCGATCTTCGCCCCGCTGCTGGCCAGCTCGGATGGTCTCGAAGTCACCAAGGCGACCGCGCTTCCGCTGCAAGGCCCGTCCTCGACGTACTGGCTCGGCACCGACGAGAGCGGGCGGTCGGTGCTCACCCTGCTGATCTGGGGATCGCGCGTCTCCTTGTTCGTCGGCCTGATGGCCACCCTGATCTCGATGGTGATCGGTACCCTCGTCGGGATCGCGTCCGGCCACTTCCACGGCGTCGTCGGGACGCTGCTGTACCGGCTCACGGAGTGGTTCCTGGTGATCCCGTTCCTGCCCTTGGCCCTCGTCCTCGCCACGCTGCTCGGGCCGTCGCTGCTCACCATCACGTTCGTGATCGGCGTGACGAGCTGGCCGGGCACCGCACTGCTGATCCGGTCCCAAACGCTGTCGATCGAGGCACGCCCGTACATGGAGCGAGCCCGGGTCCTCGGAGCCGGGAACTGGCACCAGATGTCGCGCCACGTGCTCCCGAACGTGATGCCGATGGTGTTCGCCAACACGACCCTCACCGTCGCCATCGCCATCCTGTCCGAGACGACACTGTCCTTCCTCGGGCTCGGCGACCCGACGAGAGTGTCCTGGGGCACGATGCTCGACTCCGCCTTCAGCAACGGAGCCATGACCCTGGGCGCATGGTGGTTCCTGTTCCCGCCGGGCATCTGCGTCGTGGTCGTGGTGCTCTCCTTCACGCTGGCGGGCCAGGCGCTCGAGGAGATCTTCAACCCGCGGCTCAGGGACCGCTGATGGCCGCCCTGCTCGAGATCCGCGATCTACACGTGACCTATCGGACGGGCGGCGAGCTGCTTGCTGCCGTCCGCGGCGTCGACCTGTCGATCGCGGGCGGTGAGAGCGTGGGGGTGGCAGGCGAGTCGGGCTGCGGCAAGTCCACGCTGGCGAGCACCGTCCTTCGGCTGCAGCCCAAGAACGCCGAGGTGAACGGGGAAGTGCTCGTGGACGGCAGGGACGTGCTCACGATGAGGTGGGGGCATCTCCGGGCGGTCCGCTGGGCCGACGCGTCGGTCGTCTTCCAGGGCGCTCTGCACTCCCTCAACCCCGTACAGCGGATCGGGGACCAGATCGCCGAGCCCATCCGTCTGCACGACAATGAGGTCGGCAGGGAGGTCGCCGACGCGCGGGTGGCGGAGCTGCTGGAGCAGGTCGGGCTGCCGGCGTCGCGCGCCCGCTCGTACCCGCATCAGCTGTCCGGCGGTCAGCGCCAGCGCGTGATGATCGCGATGGCGCTCGCCTGCCGTCCGTCGTTGATCATCGCCGACGAGCCGACGACGGCTCTCGACGTGATGGTGCAGGCACAGGTGCTCGGTGTCCTCACCGGACTGGTCGCCGACCTCGGCCTGGGGCTCATGCTCATCAGCCACGACCTCTCGGTGCTCGCGACCACCTGCGACCGGGTCGTCGTGATGTACGCCGGCCGGATCATCGAGGAGGCGGCGGCGCACAGCATCTTCGCCGACCCCCGCCACCCGTACTCCGCGGCCCTCGCCGCCGCCTTCCCGCGCGTCGGCGACCCCGCCGCACGGTTCGCGCCGGCCGGGCTCGCCGGGGACCCGCCGGACCCGCGCCGGCTGCCCACCGGGTGCACGTTCCACCCGCGCTGCCCGATGGCCATCGACGACTGCCGCGTCGTGGACCCTCCACTGGAGTCGGTCAGCGTGGGCCATCCGGTGGCCTGCATCCGCGCAGGCGAGACGCGCGTCGCCGAGCCCGTGCGACGGGCGATGTCGTGAGCCCGGGACTGCTGAGTGCCCGTGACCTCGAGGTGACGTTCGCCGGCCGACAGGGCCGTCCGGACGCGAAGGCGGTCGACGGGGTCGACCTCGACGTGGCCGACGGTGAGATCGTCGCGCTGGTGGGTGAGTCGGGGTGCGGCAAGACGACGCTGGCACGGACCCTGCTCGGCCTGGAGCGGCCCACCGTGGGGGAGGTCCGCTATGCCGACGTACCGCTGCGGTACTCCACCCGGGCGCTGCGGGAGTACCGGCGCAAGGTGCAGCTGATTCTGCAGGACCCCACCGGCGCACTGAACCCGCGTCAGAGCGTGTACGAGTCGGTGGCGGAGGGGTTGCGGATTCACCGCGTCGTCGACCGTTCCCGTAAGGCGGGTGAGCGCGTCACCGAGTCCGACCTGGTCGCGCGGGCGCTGTCGCGCGCCGGGCTCCGCCCACCCGAGCGGTTCTTCCTTTCCTACCCGCACGAGCTGTCGGGCGGTCAGCGGCAGCGTGTCGTGATCGCCGGCGCCCTTGCGCTCGAGCCCGACCTGCTGATCGCCGATGAGCCGGTGTCGAGCCTGGACGCGTCGATCCGCGGGGAGATCCTCGCTCTCCTGTTGAGGCTTCGCGCCG
>JAWWPH010000099.1:0-6958 GCA_033850875.1 Nocardioidaceae bacterium
TCGCCGCGCTGCGTTCGGGCGTCGCGGAGGGCTGGTCGCCTTCTCGCAGCGTCGCGAGCAGCGCGACCCCCGCTGCCGCGATGATCGGCAGCCCAGGTCGGGTCACCGGTACCAGCGCAAGGGCCAGTACGGCTGCGAGGACAGCCGTCGAGCGCTTGTGCCAGGTGTCGAGCCGGGGCCATACCAGTGCCAGGAACGCTGCCGGCACGGCAGCGTCCAGGCCGTACGCCGACGTGTCTCCGATCGCGTTACCGGCAACGGCGCCCGCGAGCGTGGCAGCGTTCCAGAGGACGAAGACCGACAAGCCCGTTGCGAAGAACCCGACAGGAGCGTCGTCCGGGTCTTCGGGTTTCAGCGCCATCGCGGTGGACTCGTCGATCACGAGGTGGGCCGCCGCCAGTCTGCGCGCGCCGTGCAGACGCAACAACGACGCGAGCTTGAGACCGTACAGGGTGTTGCGGCTCCCGAGGAGCAGGGCCGTCGCCGCACCCGAGGCCGCCGCCCCACCAGACGCGATGACGCCGACGAGCGCGAACTGCGAGGCGCCGGTGAAGACGAGCAGGCTCAGCGCGCAGGCCTGCCACACGCTCAGCCCGGAGCCGACGGCGATCGCGCCGAACGAGATCCCGTACGCGCCGGTCGCCACGCCCACACCGAGGGAGTCGATCAGCAGCTGGCGTCGGGTCGACGAACGAGAGCCGTTGGGCATGCGCGCGAGCGTACCCAGCGGTGGCGACAGCGCCGGGCGAGCCTCCGGTACGGCGCGGCATGTCCTCGTGTCAAGGGTCCAGGTCATCCCCGCCGAGGGTCAGGCAGTCGCCGACGAGGGGTCAGGAGCTCGGATCCCCAGGATCCTCGGTCAGGTCGGTGTGCAGCCGGATCTGCTTCACGGTGACCGACCCGTCGCCGTACAGGTCCAGCTCACGGTGCGCACCGTCTGCCGCCCAGCCCTGGGCGGCCAGGAACGACCGCAGCGCGTCGTCGGTGGCCGTGAGCCAGATCGTCGCCCGCGAGAAGCGATCCGACCGCATGGTGTCGACGGCGGCGTGCAGGAGGCGCGAGCCGTGTCCGGCGCGCACGGCGTCGGGGTCCACGACGAACTCCGCGAGCTCGGCGTCGGTCGCCGGGTCCGCGTCGGCGTCGGTCGCGGGAGCAGTCGCGGCGAACCCGCGGACGCGAGCTCTCTCCAGCGCGACGAGAACACGCTGGCGGGCCTCACGCGGACGCTCGATCGATAGCCTCCAGCGTTCGGAGAAGGTGGTCTCCGGCAGCTGGGTCAACACCTCGGCGGGGAGCACGTCGGCGTACGCGACCTGCCAGGCGCGTACCTGTGTCGCCGCGATGGCCTCGGCGTCGGCCGCCCAGGCGACGCGCACGCTGACGTCGGCGGTCGGGCCGCTCACACGTCGCGGCCCTGGAGAAATGCCTGCCGTACGGAGCTCCAGCGATCGGCCACTCGCCCTCCCTCGTACTGTCGCAGCGCTTCTTACTCAGCACGCGTAGATTATTGAACAGATCTGGGTTTTACTGAGCAGGTTCGCGGGTACGTCCAGGGCTACCCTACGTCTTTCACAAGGAGCCCCAACATGGCCCGCAACACAGTCTTCCGCTCACTGCACGACGTCGGCCTCGCCGCCTGGTTCGGAGGCACCCTCGCCAACGCGGTGTCGCTCAACGCGGCGGCCGCGGAGGCCGACACCTCGCACGGAACCGGCCGGGTCGCCAACACCGGTTGGGACCGGTGGACCCCGGTCAACGCCGCCGCGATCGGCGCCCACCTCGTCGGCAGCATCGGGCTGCTCGGCGCGAACCGGGACCGGCTGCAGGCACAGCAGGGGGTCGCCTCGATGTCGGTCGCCAAGACGGCGCTGACGGCAGTCGCCCTGGGCGTGACGGCGTACAGCAGGGTGCTCGGCGGAAAGGTCTCCGCCCATACTCATGTCCCGGCGGAGTCCGGCACACAGCCTGCGGCCGAGACCCCCCAGGACGTGGCCAAGGCGCAGCAGCAGCTGTCGACGCTCCAGTGGCTCGTACCAGTGGTCACCGGAGCGCTCGTCGTCGTCAGCTCGTTCGCGGGGGAGCAGCAGCGGGCCAGTGAGGTCCGCAAGGGCCTGGTGTCGCGCCTGGCCGGTTGAGCGCGTCGGTGCGGTAAGACAGGGGGATACCGCTCCACTCCATGACAGGCCACGCCCCCGCGATGCGGCCTGTCGGACCACCCGGCGCGCAGCAGCACCGTGCGCCGGGTGGTCCGCGCTCGCCCGCCGCCGCGCGAGACTCCTGAGTCCAGGCGGCAGGCCCGGGGGCTGATGTGAACCCACGTGGACCCTCTGCGGGTAGTCCATGGCCCCTCGGCAGGTATGACACGACCCCTCGGCGGGATCACCTGACCCCTCAGGGGAATGGCGTCACTCCTCGGCGGGTGGGGCGTTGTGGTGTCCGGCAGGGACGCTGGACATGCCGACATCCGGCCCTGGCAGCCGGTCCTGTCCGTACCCGGTGTCGTGCCCGGCCCGCTCGACCTCGAGGAGGCTCTCGCCTTCCAGCTCACGCTCGTACGCCGCAGCGCCCCCGCGGACACCGAACAGCCGCTTGGCGACGACCAGGTAGACGACGGCCGCGACGTTGATCACGAATGCGCCGACTTTGGTCACCGTGACGGTCTTCAGCAGCTCGTGGATCTCGACCGGCAAGAAGGCGGCGGTGGCCACGACCGTCAGGTACTCGGCCCACCGCTTGGCCATCCACAGCCCGACCCCCTCGACACCCTCGAGGATGCCGTAGAGCAGCAGGCCGACGGCGACGAGGGTGAGCGTGGCCTGGCTCGCGTGCAGCGCGCTCGTCGTCCCGTGCACGATCGTGGACTGGTCGAGGTCGACCCCGAGCCGGTCCGCCAGGGGGCGGGCGGCCGGGATGAGCCGGCCGAAGGAGTCACGGAGGGACTTCTGCGCGCTGGCGAAGCGGTGGACGCCGTACGCGGCGGCGATCAGCACCAGGGCCCGCAGCACCCGCTCCACGGCCAGCACCCTCAAGATGGTGATCTGGCGCAGCGCGCGGCCCCTGGCAGGCAGTGGCGCCTCGGACGCCGGGCCGCTGTCTCCGGGCTCACCCAGGACCCAGTCGCCGCAACGCAGGCATCGCCATGCGGGGCCGAGGGCGGTCTCTGTGGTCAGCCGTCCCGCCAGGTCGGGCTCGCTGGGTGCGTACGTGACGTGGCCGTGCCGGCCGCACACCTTGAGCTCACGACTGAACACCTCATGAGCCTACCGACCGGCCTTGTCAGGCGACGGTGATCTCGCCCATCCGGTCCCAGTCGTCGCCTTCGAGAACCATGTTGCGGATCTGCGGCGTCTCCTGAAGGTAGTCGGGCGCCTTGGAGGTGAACTGCGCGAAGTGGTCGCTGTTGACGTGCGGCCCCGCCGCGTCGTCCTTGAACGCCTCCAGGAGCACGTACTCGTCGGGGTCGTCCACGCCGCGCGACCACTCGAACCAGAGGTTCCCGGCCTCACCCCGGGTCGCCTGGGTGAAGTCGTCGACGATGTCCGGCCACTGGTCGGCGTACTCGTGCTTGACCTTGAACTTGACGGCGATGAAGATCATCCATCTCACCTCTTCGGGTCGGCTGGAGAGCCATGATGGCAGAGCCGGAGACCCCCGCAACCGGTGGCAGTCTGGCCCGAACGCTGACAGACTTCCAGCCGAGAGTGCGCCTGTGCATCGGCCCCTCCGTACGGGTCCCGGGACAACCAGGCGTGTCGAACCGTCCATCGACGTGTCAGGAGAAGCGCATGGTCCCCACCCCCGAGCAGCAGACCGCCGACGAGTTCGCCGTGACCGATGCCGCGCGGCCCGTCCTGGTGCGTGTCCTTCGGGCCGCGTTCCCGCACGAGAAGCTCCCCGACGGCCCGTACGAGCGGACCGCCGACACCGTGATCGAGGCCGCCAACGCCTCGACCTGGGCCAGGCTCACGCTGCTGCAGGGCATCGGCACGCTCGACAGCGTTTCGGGCGGCGCCTTCGGTGAACTGGACGAGGCCGACGCGCTGAAGGTGCTTCGGTCCGTCGAGACCACCGAGTTCTTCGGGTTCATCCGCCGCACGGCGGTGGTCGCCCTCTACGACGACCCCGAGGTGTGGAGCGCGCTGGGCTACGAGGGGCCGTCGTACGACAAGGGCGGGTACATCGACCGCGGTTTCAACGACCTCGACTGGCTCCCCGACCCGCGCATCGAGGAGTACTCCGGGCCGCGGCAGCTGCTCGAGGTGGCGACCGACCTGCCTCCCTCCGAGGCCCCGGCATCCGCAGCCCCCGCGGCCGCATCGCCGGGCGAGGGGTCGCTCAGCGGCGCGTCGCATCCGGGCGTCGCACCGCAGCAGGCACAAGAGAACGAGACGGCGGAGGCACTGTGATGGCTCAGATCGACATGTCCGAGCCAGCGGTCGTCGTCATCGGCTCGGGAGCCGGCGGTGGCACCCTCGCCTACGAGCTGACGGCGAAGGGGGTTCCCGTCGTCGTGCTCGAGGCCGGCCCGCACCTCACCGACGACGACTATGTCAACGACGAGTGGAAGGCCTTCGCCCAGATGGCCTGGCTCGACCCGAGGACGACCTCGGGCTCGTGGCGCATCAGCCGCGACTTCCCCAACCTGCCGGCCTGGACGGTCAAGGCGGTCGGCGGGACCACCACCCACTGGGCGGGGGCGACGCCGCGGTTCCGTGCCCACGAGTTCAAGGCGCGCACGACGTACGGGCGCATCGACGGCGCAAGCCTGCTCGACTGGCCGATCACCCTGCAGGACCTCGAGCCGTACTACGACCGGGCGGAGAAGGCCATCGGGTCCACCCACCGCCACGGCCGCGCCCCGCAGCCCGCCAGCAACAACTACAAGGTGTTCGCCAACGGCGCCGAGCGGGTCGGGTACACCTTCTACGCCACCGGCCCGTACGGGACCAACGCCGAGCCGTACGACGGCCGGCCCGCGAGCATCCAGGACGGGTTCAACTTCCAGGGCGACAAACACAAGTCGAAGTGGAGCACGCTGGTCCGCGAGATCCCGCGGGCCGAGGAAACAGGACACCTCGACCTGAGGCCGGACTGCCAGGTGGTGCAGATCACCCACGATGCCCGAGGCAGGGCCGACGCCGTGCTGTACATCGACAAGCAGGGCAACCTGCACCGGCAGGCGGCTCGCGTCGTCTGCGTGGCGGCGAACAGCATCGAGACGCCGCGCCTGTTGCTGATGAGTGCGAGCGCGCTGTTCCCGGACGGACTGGCCAACTCCTCCGGTCAGGTCGGGCGCAACTACATGCGGCACACGACCGGCTCGGTGTACGCGCGCTTCGAGCAGCCGGTCCGGATGTTCCGCGGTGAGACGATGGCCGGCATCATCGCCGACGAGTCCCGCCACGACACGTCCCGCGGTTTCGCCGGCGGCTACTACATGGAGACGATCTCGCTGGGCCCGGCCTTCCTGGCCAGCTTCGTCGAGCCGGGCGCCTGGGGCCCCGACTTCACCGCGGTCATGGACGCCTACGCCAACACGGCCGGGATGTGGATCGTCGGCGAGGACATGCCGCAGGCGACCAACCGGATCACGCTGAACGGCGCGGTGACGGACGCCAACGGGCTCCCGGTGCCGAACGTGCACTTCGACGACCATCCCAACGACGTCGCCATGCGCAGCCACGGGTACGCCCAGGCGGACCTCCTGTACGACGCCGTCGGGGCGACCGGCACGCACCACACACCTCCGTACCCGTCCACGCACAACATGGGGACGTGCCGGATGAGTGCGGACCCGCAGGACGGGGTCGTCGACGCCTTCGGGCGCACGCACGACGTGCCCAACCTGTACGTCAGCGACGGCTCGGTCTTCACCACCGGCGCGGCAGCCAACCCGACGCTCACCATCGTGGCGCTGGCCATCCGGCAGGCCGACCACCTGGCGAGCGAGCTGTCCGCGGGCAACCTGTAGCCGTGCCGGGCCGCACGAACCGACGCTGAGCAGATGGCGACTTCGGCGTCGGCTCGTGCGGTGAGACCAGGTGAACCTGCGCCGGGACGCTCGTCGGCCGCAGCGGGCGGCCCGGCCGACGACGCGCATGCACGGCTCGGTCGCGAGCTGGCCGCTGCACTCGGCGAGGATGCCGTGACGAGGCGGGCGCTCGACCGGTATGCGTACGCCCACGACGCCTCCCACTACCTGCTGGTACCGCAGACGGTCGTCACGCCGCGCAGCGCCGAGCAGGTCGCCCAGGTGCTGCGGTCCTGCGACCGGGCCGGCGTCTCGCTGACGTTCCGGTCGGCGGGCACCAGCCTGTCGGGGCAGGGCCTGACCGACAGCGTCCTCGTCGACACACGCAAGCGGTTCCAGGGTGTCGAGGTGCTGGACGACGGCCGGCGCGTCCGGGTGCAGCCCGGCGTGACCGTCGCCAGGGTCAACGCACTCCTCGCGCCGTACGGCCGCAAGCTCGGCCCCGACCCCGCGAGTGAGAGCGTGTGCACGATCGGCGGCGTCGTCGCCAACAACTCCTCCGGCATGCACTGCGGGACGCGGTACAACACCTATCGCACTGTGGAGTCGCTGACCTTTGTGCTGCCGAGCGGAACGGTCGTCGACTCCGCTTCGCCCGGCGCGGCCCGGCACCTGGCGACGAGCGAGCCGGAGCTTCACGACGGCCTGGTCCGCCTACGGCGCCGGATCGTCGACAACCCGGCGTCGGTGGCCATGATCGAGCAGCAGTTCTCGATGAAGAACACGATGGGCTATGGCCTGAACGCGTTCGTCGACTACGAGGACCCGCTCGACATGCTGGTCCACCTGCTCGTCGGCAGCGAGGGCACGCTGGCCTTTGTTGCCGAGGCGGTCTTCCGGACGGTCGAGGTGCTCAGCCATGTCGCGACCGGTCTGCTGGTGTTCGACGACGTACGGTCCGCGACCTCGTCGGTGCCGCAGCTCATC
>JAWWPH010000229.1:0-10635 GCA_033850875.1 Nocardioidaceae bacterium
CTGGCCAACGCTTCGGGGAGGTCCCTGCCGTGGCAGTACGTGCGCCTCATCGGCGGCTCGGTCCTGCGCGCCCTGGGGTACCTGGTCGCTAAGCTGCCCTCGGCCGCCCTCGACGAGGCGGCAGCGCTGACGACAGTCCTTCGGCCCGGTGGCATCCTCGCGGCCAGGGCGGCGCGCCGCCGCACCGCGACGGTCGAGGCCCGGCAGCTCAGGCCGCTCTTCCCGCCCTGGCCGGCACCCTACCTCGACGGGCTCGATGCACTGCTGAGCCGGTTCGGCGGATCGCTTCGCCGAGCCGACTCCGCCACGACGACGAGAGGGCGCCTGCGCTCAGCCCCTCTCCTGGTGACCGGCCTGCTGGTCGTGGCCGCGCTGGTAGCGGCGCGCGGGCTGCTCGGGGCAGGCCTGTTGCACGGTGGAAGCCTGCTGCCGGCGCCGGACGGCGCCGCCGACTGGTGGCGGCTCTACGGCCAGACCCGCCACGGCGGCGTCCTCGGGTCCGACCTCGTGACCGCTCCCTACGTGGTCGTGCTGGGCGCCGCAGGAGGCGTACTGCTGGGCAAGGCCTGGCTGGTCGTGGACGTGCTGATGCTGCTGGCGGTACCGCTGGCGGCCGCCGGAGCCTACGCCGCGGCGATCCGGCTGGTCGGCTCGGTGCCGGTCCGGCTCTGGATGGCGGCCACGTACGGGCTGGTACCGGTCGTCACGGGGGCGGTGACGACAGGTCATGTCGGCACGGTCGCCGCACTCGTCGCCCTGCCGTGGCTGCTTCGGGCCGGTGTCGCGCTGCTCGACCCGGCGGGTAGGCCGACGTGGCAGGCTGCCTGCCTCTTCGGGCTACTGCTCGCCCTCGTCGTCGCCTTCGCGCCCATCGCCGAGCCGATGGCGGTGGCGGTCTTCCTCGTCGGTGCACCGCTGCTGGTCGCGCGCGGCGAGACAGGAAGGATCAGGTACGCGGCCGTGGCGGTACTGCTGCCGGTGGTGGTGCTCGTGCCGTGGTCGCTGCGCGTACTCGCGGACCCGCGCCTGCTGTTGACCGAGGCCGGACTGGTGAGCGCATCGACGCGCTCGGTGGCGGGCGTCGCGTGGCAGCTGCCCTTCGGTCGACTCGGGGCTGCCGGCGCGGCGCCGTGGTTGCTGACCGCTGGGGTGCTCCTCGCCGCCGTCTGCTCGGTTCTCAGCCGCGGCCGGGACCGCACCGGAGTTGCCGCCGCCTGGCTGGTGATCGCCGTGGCGTCGGTCACTGCCGCGGTCCTGTCCACGTTCACCGTGACGGTCCCGCTGGCGGGGAGCCCTGCCCACGCCTGGCTCGGGGTGCCGGTCGGTGTGGGCCAGGGCGCGGCCGTGGTGGCCGCCGGTCTGGGTGGTGACGGCGCCGTCGCCGGGTTGCGACGGGGCAGGCTCGGCTGGAGGGAGCTGCTCACGGCCGTCGTCGCGGCAGCCGCACTGGCGGCGCCGGTAGCGGGCGCCGTCTGGTGGGTGGCGGCCGCGCCGCACGGCCAGCTCTCCCGCCAGGAGGCCAGCCCTCTGCCGGCGTACATGAGTGACGACCTCGCGGGGGACACCTCCCGGCGTGCCCTGGTGCTCCGCCGGGTCGGCGCCGGGGTGACGTACCAGCTCGTCTCGGGGGACGGCCTGCGACTCGGGGACGACAGCGTGCTGCCGCAGCAGGAACCGCTCGGCCTCGCGCGCCTGGTCGCCAAGCTCCTGTCCGAACCGCGCCCCGCCGCCGCCCGTCGGCTGGCCGGCGCCGGCGTCGCGTACGTCGTCCTCCCGAGCCCGGCGCAGCAGCGCGACGTTGCCGCTCTCGACCGGCTGCCCGGCCTGACGAGGGCATCGACCGACCTCGCCACGTCCTACGGGTGGCAGGTCAGTGCCCCCTCCCGAGGCGCCGCCGTCGTCGCCCCTGCCGGCTCCCAACCGGGGCTGCTCGCCCGGCACCGTGCCTGGTGGCTCACGGCCGAGGCGGTCGCGTGTCTGGTGGCGCTCGTCCTCGCCACCCCGTCGTACGTCCGCGGCGACCCCGGCGACGAGGAGGACCGGTGAGCAGGGGCACAGCGGCCGTGTCGGCCCTCGCTCTCGTGGTCACTGCTGCTGCGGTCGTCACCGCCGGCCGGGTGGGCGGGCCGCTCCCGAGCTCCGGTCGGCACGCACAGACCGTGGCCGTCTCGACCGCCGTGCGGACCTGTCCAGGAGCCGGGCTCGACCCGCGCTCCGACACCCGTGTGTTCGCCGCGACCGCGGGTGCCCGGGCCCAGCGGGGCGGCGGTGCCCTGACCGTAGGACCCGTCGCCGCTGCCGCCTCCGGACCGCAGCTCAGGCTGACGGAGCGTCAGCGTGCCACGGTCGTGCCGTGGCGCCCGGCGCTCGGGGCGACGGTGCTGAGGGGGGTTGGCTCGCTGGCTCCGGGCGCCGTGGGGGCCCAGTGGTCGCTGCCTCGTCGTGCGGCCGCATCGGCCGGGACTGCGGTGGCGGAGTGCCTCCCACCCGCTGCCGACTGGTGGTTCGCCGGGGCCGCGACGTCGGTCGGCTCGACCTCCACGCTGGTACTCAGCAACCCGTCGAGCTCCGTCGCGGTCGTCGACCTCACGTTCTTCGGCCCGGCCGGAGAGGTGGCGACGCCAGGCAGCCGGGGCGTCGCCGTGGCGCCGCGGTCCAGCAGGTCGATCGGGCTGTCGTCCTTCGCACCCGCGGTGAGCGCGCTGACCGTCGACGTGCACGCAGCGCAGGGACTCGTCGGAGCGGCCGTGCACGTCTCGCGGTCCGACGGGTCGCATCGGCAGGGCAGCGAATGGCTCCCGGCAGGAGAGCCTCCGTCGACCGATGTGCTCGTCGAGCCGGCCGCTGCCGCCGGTGACCGCCGGCTCGTCGTCACCAACCCCACGTCGCGGGAGGCGCTGGTGCAGGCGCAGGTCATCGACAGCGGTGGTGAGTTCACCCCGGTCGGCTTCACGGACCTGCGGCTGCCGCCCGGGAGCGTCAAGCAGCTCCGTCTCGGTCGCGCGGCCGCGGGACCCGGCGCGGCGGTACACCTGACATCTACGACACCGGTGGTGGCGGCCACGGTTGCGACCCGGTCCGGTCGCGCGGCCGACTTCGCTGTGACATCGAGCGGTCCCCAGCTCCAGAGGGCGGGCGTCGCGCCGGTGGTCCCGGGAGCATCCGTCACGCTGCGGCTGGTGTCGACGTCGCGTGCCGCCGCAGGCGTGACGGTCGAGGCGTTCAGCACGCGCGGCAGGTCGCTGGGCCACCAACGGGTGGCCGTACCCGGGCGCACGGTGGCCGACTGGACGTTGCGGCGCTCCAAGGGCAGGGCGGCCTACGTGGTCCTGACAGCCGACGGGAGCACAGCCGGCCTCTACGCCGTCGCCCACTACACCGGTCGGGCCGGTATCTCTGCGCTCGCGGTGCGGCCCGGCACCTACACGGTCGACCGTCCGGCGGTCACCGCGAGCGTGACCACGCCGTAGTCGCGCCGATCACACGTCGGTGGAGCGCAGCACCCGCAGGTGCCCCCGGCGGCCCACCTCGACAGCCTGGCCGACGGGCTCGTCGTCCACCTGCGGGCGAGCCGCCTCCCGGACCGCGTCGGCAAGCGCGAGCAGGTCGTCGCCCGTGGGGGACGGCGACGTGCCCTCCGTGGGCAGCCGGATGACCTCCCAGCCGCGAGGTGCGCTGAGACGCTCCGCGTGGAACTCGCAGAGGTCGTAGGCATGCGGCTCGGCGTACGTCGCGAGCGGCCCGAGGACGGCCGTCTGGTCGGAGTACACGTAGGTCAACGTCGCCACCGACCCCCGCTCGCACGTGCTGCGCGAACAGGTGCGGCGTCGACTCACGAGGCGACGCTACCGCCGAGCCGATCGTCGCCGACGCATTGGCGAGCCGCCGGGCGGTCGTGTCGGCGGCATAAGGTGTCGACGTGGTCGACTCCGTGCCCCGAACCCTCGGCCTGCCGGTCGTCGGCAGCCGCGAGGGGCCGGCCCGGGACAGGCGCGGCCGCGGTCTACGGGGCCCGCTGGCTCTACCCGGGCCGCTCAGCCCCCGCAGCCCCGCGGTGCGACCGACGCGACGCGACGAGTTCGACGACCTCGTGCTCTCCCTCGTGGAGCGGCTCTCCAGCCGGTGGAAGACGGAGCTCGCGCAGGTCGAGTTCGGCACCGAGGACGTCCCGCAGCTGCCCGACGACTGGACCGACGAGCCGGTGCCGTTCGGCTCGCTGACCCGGGGCGGCCCGGCCGGCCCCCATCGCATCGTGCTGTTCCGGCGGCCCATCGAGCTCCGGGCCACGTCACGCCTGGACCGCGCGGCGCTGGTCAACGAGGTCCTCGTCGAGCACATCGCCGACCTCCTCGGGCGCGACCCTTCCGATATCGACCCCTGACGGCACAGCCGGCGGCCGCGCCGTACCCCCTACTCTTACCCCATGACTCTCGCCTCCCGACCGGCAGCGCGGGTGTGGGCGGCAGCCCTCGCCGGGACCCTGACGCTCGCCGTCACCGCCTGCGCGCCCAGTGACTCGTCGTCGGGAGGCGGGACGCCGGCGCCGAGCAGCGGCAAGAGCGCCACGGCCGACAGCTGCTCGGTCGACTCGCTGAAACTGGTCACGCCGGGCACCCTGACCGTGGCCACCGACCAGCCGGCCTACGACCCGTGGTTCTCGAACAACGACCCCACGAACGGCAAGGGCTTCGAGAGCGCGGTGGCGTACGCCGTCGCCAAGAAGCTCGGGTTCTCCAAGCAGCAGGTCAAATGGGTCGTCGAGCCGTTCAACAAGTCGTACGCCCCCGGCAGCAAGGACTTCGACTTCGACATCAACCAGATCTCGATCACGCCCGCCCGCGCCAAGGTGGTCGACTTCTCGACCGGGTACTACCGGGCCGCGCAGGCAGTCATCGTGATGAACAACTCCAAGTACGCGCACGTCACCACCCTTGCCGGGCTGAAGGGCGCGCACATCGGGGCGCAGATCGGGACGACCTCGCTCCTGGCCGCCCAGAACGACATCAAGCCGAGCTCGCAGGTCGCCGTGTTCGACGACACCAACGCCGCCAAGCAGGCCCTGCTCAACGGCCAGGTCGACGCGATCGTCGCCGACCTGCCTACCGCCTTCTACATCACGGCCGCCGAGATCAAGGGCTCGAAGATCCTCGGCCAGTTCCAGACGACGAGCGGGCACCCGGAGGAGTTCGGGATGCTGTTCGAGAAGGGCAACCCGCTGGTGGGCTGCGTCGACAAGGCGATCGGCGCGCTCAAGCGCAACGGAGCTCTCCACCGCATCGAGAAGCAGTGGCTGAGCTCGGACGTGCACGTGCCCGAGCTGAGCTGACCGGCCCTGCCAGCGACGACCGTCTCCGGGTGGGAGAAGAGCGCCCTACAGCTGGAGCGGGAGCAGGCGCGAGCGCGGCGTGCCCGCAGGTCGTTCGCCGTGGCCGCGTTGTCGACGGTAGTAGTGCTCACACTGCTGGTACTCGTCACGGTGAGCTCCCCAGGGTGGCCCCGGGTCAAGGAGACCTTCTTCTCATGGCCTGAGGCCAAGGCGTCCTTCCCTGCGATCGCACGCGGATTCCTGGTCAACATCAAGCTGTTCATGATCGCGGAGCCCCTCATCTTGGTGATCGGGCTCCTCGTTGCGCTGGCCCGCGGCACTCGCACGGCCGTGATGTTCCCGCTGCGGGCGCTCGCGGTGGTGTACGTCGACCTGTTCCGCGGCGTTCCGACCCTGCTGCTGGTCTACCTGGTGGGGTTCGGGCTGCCCGCCCTGCAGCTGCGCGGGATACCCGTCGACACCTTCAAGCTCGGTCTGATCGCGCTGACCCTGTCGTACGGCGCCTACGTGGCCGAGGTGATCCGGGCCGGCATCGAGTCCATCCACCCCGACCAGCGAGCAGCCGCCCGGTCGCTGGGGCTCAGCGCCGGACAGACGACGAGGAGTGTCGTCCTTCCGCAGGCGTTGCGGCGGGTCGCGCCGCCGCTGCTGAACGACTTCGTGTCCCTGCAGAAGGACACCGCCCTGGTCGCGGCACTCGGCCTGACACCGGCCGAGGCACTGCGCGAGGCCAACGTCTACACGGCGGAGCACTTCAACTACACGCCGCTGCTGGTGGCCGCCGTGTTCTTCATCGCGCTGACCATCCCGCTCGCCCGCTTCACCGACTGGCTCGGCAACCGCGCGCTGGCGCGGCAGCACTCGGCGGGTCCGGCATGAGCGCCGTGCGCCTCGAGGGTGTGTACAAGCAGTACGGCGACCGCGTGGTGCTGATGGGCATCGACCTCGAGGTGGGGCTCCACGAGGTGGTGGCCCTGATCGGCTCCTCGGGCTCCGGCAAGTCGACCCTGCTGCGCTGCATCAATCTGCTCGAGCGGGTCGACGACGGCCGGATCTGGCTGGGCGACGACGACATCACCGAGCCGTCGGTCAGGCCCGACCAGGTGCGTCGGCGGATCGGGATGGTGTTCCAGGCCTTCAACCTTTTTCCGCACCTCACCGTCCTCCAGAACGTGACGCTCGCCGCGCGCAAGGTGCACGGGATGAAGCGAGGTCCGGCCACCGAGAAGGCCGACGAGCTGCTGAAGCGCTTCGGTCTGGCGGGCCGGGGCTCGTCGTACCCCGACCGGCTCAGCGGGGGCCAGCAGCAGCGGGTCGCCTTCGCGCGCTCACTGATGACCGACCCGGAGGTGCTGCTCCTCGACGAGGTGACTTCCGCCCTCGACCCGGAGCTGGTCGGCGAGATCCTCACGATCATCCGCGACCTGAAGGCCGGCGGCATGACGATGGTGATGGCGACGCACGAGATGCAGTTCTGCCGGGAGGTCGCCGACCAGGTGTGCTTCCTCGACGCCGGCCGGATCCTCGAGCGCGGAGCCCCGTCGCGCGTGTTCACAGCCCCGCAGCAGAACCGGACCAGGGAGTTCCTGCACCGGGTGCTGCAGTGAGCCTCTGCAAGGATGTCGGCGTGGCCGACGTCGAGCGCATCTTCAAGGCGTACGACATCCGGGGGCTGGTACCGAGCCAGCTCGACGAACTGCTCGCCCGCGACATCGGTGCCGCGTTCGCCGCCGAGGTGTCAGGCTCGTCCCGTCACGACGCGGTGGTCATCGGTCACGACATGCGGACCAGCTCCCCGGGTCTCGCCGGCGCAGTTGCCGACGGAGTGCGCTCCCACGGCACCGACGTCGTCATGATCGGCCTCGCGTCCACCGACATGCTGTACTTCGCGTCCGGCTCGCTCGGCCTCGCAGGCGCCATGGTCACCGCCTCGCACAACCCGGCCGGCTACAACGGGATCAAGCTGTGCAGGCCGGGAGCCGTCGCGATGTCGGCGGAGACGGGCCTGGACGCCATCCGGCGTCGGCTGGACCACGCCGGGCAGGGAGTAACCGCGTCCTCTGAAGGGACACTCGAGCGACGAGACCTGCTCGAGCCCTACGCCGCGTACCTCAAGGCGCTGGTGCCGGTCTCGGGGCGCCGACTGCACGTCGTCGTCGACGCGGCGAACGCCATGGCAGGGCTCACCGCGCCGGCCGTCTTCGCGGGGATGGACCTCGAGCTGACGCCGCTGTACTTCGAGCTCGACGGCACCTTCCCCCACCATGAGGCGAACCCGCTCGAGCCCGCGAACCTGGTCGACCTCCAGCACGAAGTGGTCCGGGTAGGCGCCGACCTCGGCCTCGCGTTCGACGGCGACGCCGACCGGTGCTTCGTCGTCGACGAGCAGGGCCGGGTGGTCTCGCCTTCGGCCCTCACTGCGCTGATCGCCGTGCGGGAGCTCGCCCGCCAGCCGGGCGCACACGTCATCCACAACCTGATCACGAGCCGGGCCGTCCCCGAGACCATCGAGCGCCACGGGGGAGTCCCCGTCCGGACCAAGGTCGGGCACTCTCTCATCAAGGCGACGATGGCTCGGACGAACGCCGTCTTCGGAGGCGAGCACTCGGGCCACTACTACTTCCGGGACTTCTGGTACGCCGACTCCGGCATGCTCGCGGCGCTGCACCTGATGGCGGCCCTGGCGGCCACCCCGGAGCCCGTCTCCGCCCTGGTGGCCGGGTACCACCCCTATGCGGCGTCCGGTGAGATCAACGCGACCGTCACCGACGTGCCCGCCGTGCTCGAGGCGATCGCCACGTTCTTCGGCAGCAGCGACGGCGTCGCGCTCGACAGCCTGGACGGCCTCACCGTGACCGGGCCGAGCTGGTGGTTCAATGTACGACCGTCGAACACAGAGCCCGTGCTGCGGCTCAACGTCGAAGCCGACGACGCCGCGACCATGGAGCGGATCCGCGACGAGGTGCTGTCACGCATCGGCTCCGCCCATGCCTGACGGTACGTCCTCGAGGGGAGTAAGGAGACTGCGATGAAGCTCGACCCGGTACTGCTCGACATCTTGGTGTGTCCGGACTGCAAGGGGTCGCTGACCGTCGACTACGACAACCAGGAGCTGATCTGCAACGCCTGCGGGCTCATCTACCCCGTCCGCGACGACATCCCGATCATGCTCGTCGACGAGGCCCGCCGCGAGCCGCCCCCGCCGGAGCCGGACCCTGTACCGGCTGCGGCCGACGACGATCCCGCCGGCTGAGCCATGGCCGACGTCTTCGACGACACGAGGCTCGACGACCCGGACGTACTGGCTGCGGCCGACCCGATGCTGCGCCGGCTCGCCGAGGCCGGTGCGCGGGTCCGTACCGAGGCCGGTGAGTCCGAAGCGGCGCTGCGGCTGCTGGAGCGGGAGACCGCACCGCGTGCCATCGTCGCGGCCGGGGCCGATGCGCGACTGCTCCGGGCGGTGCTCGAGCCGTGGTGCCCGGTCCCGTTCGTGGCGTGGCCCGGGCCCAGTCTTCCCGGCTGGGCCGGCGCGCTCGACCTCGTGGTGGTGCTCGCTCCGGGCGGAGGCGACGTGCAGGCGTTCTCCGCCGTGCGGGAGGCGGTCCGGCGGGGCTGCTCGCTGATCACGGCCTGTCCTCCCCACTCGCTGCTGGCCGAGCACGCCGCCGGCAGGCACAGCACGGTCCTGCCCACACAGACCGACGACACGCTGGCGGTCGCGGTCGTCATGCTGCAGGGCCTGCACGGGATGGGAGTCGGTCCGGAGATCGACCCCGACCAGGTAGCACGGGTGCTCGACGACGTCGCCATCGCCTGCTCCCCGCTGTGCGACATCAGTACGAACCCGGCCAAGGAGCTGGCGCTCGCTCTCGCCGACTCCACGCCGCTCGTGTGGGGCGGGTCGGTACTGGCCGCGCGCGCCGCCCGCCGCGTCGCCGAGGCCGTCCGCCGCGAGACGGGCCGTCCGGCCCTGGCCGCCGACGCCGAGCACCTGCACCCGGTCCTCGCCGCCACCAGGTCGCGTGACCTGTTCGCCGACCCTCTCAGCGAGGACGGTGCCGTACCGCTGCGACCGGGGTTGCTGGTCCTGGACGACGGTACCGAGGAGTCCTCGATCCGGGAGCAGCGCGGCTGGCTCACCTCGACGGCCGAGGCGCGCGACGTCCACGTCCAGACGATCAGCGCCGTCGAGGGGCCCGAAGTGGCCCGCTACGCCGCCCTCCTCAGCACCGGCCTGTACACGGCCACGTACCTCGGTGTCGGGCTGCACGGTGCAGCCGCGACCGACCGGGGGACGGCCGAGGGAACCGTGTGAGCGCTGAGAGCTCCCCGAAGGCGATCATCGCGGCTCTCGTCGCCAACCTCGGCATCGCGGTCACGAAGCTCGTCGCCTGGCTGCTCACCGGAGCCTCGTCGATGCTCGCCGAGGCGATCCACTCGATCGCGGACTCCGGCAACCAGGGCCTGCTCCTGCTGGGCTCCAAGCGGTCCATCCGCGCCCCCGACGCCCGGCACCCGTTCGGGTTCGGCCGCGAGCGCTACATCTACGCCTTCATCGTGTCGATCGTGCTGTTCAGCGTCGGCGGGCTGTTCGCCCTGTACGAGGCCTACCACAAGTTCCACGACGTCCATGCGGGCCACCACAACGAGCTCCTCAGCAGCCGGTGGTGGTGGGTCCCGCTCGTCGTGCTGGTCGCGGCGATCGGCATGGAGTCCTTCTCGCTCCGCACGGCGGTCGTCGAGTCCAACGCTGTCCGTGGCTCATCGGGCTGGTGGGAGTTCGTTCGCGACGCCCGCGCCCCCGAGCTCCCCGTGGTGCTGTTCGAGGACCTCGCTGCGCTCCTGGGTCTCGTCTTCGCGCTGGTCGGTGTCAGCCTCACCCTGCTCACCGACAACGGCTACTGGGACGTCGCAGGCACCGCCGCGATCGGGCTCCTGCTCGTCGCCGTCGCGGTCGTGCTGGCTCTCGAGACCAAGAGCATGCTCGTCGGTGAGTCGGCGGCAGCCGGTGACCTCGAGCAGATCGAGGCGGCGCTCCGCAGCGAGCAGCACGTGCTCGACATCCTCAGCCTCAAGACCGTCCACGTCGGGCCCGACGACATCCTCGTGGCCTGCAAGATCTCGGTTGCCCCGACCGACAGCGCGCGGGACATCACGGACACGATCAACTCGGCCGAGGCGCGCATCCGGGCGGCCGTTCCGGAGGCGGTGTTCATCTTCATCGAGCCGGATATCGCCTACTGACCGGATTCACGCCGCGACAGGCGCGGCCATTACCCTAAAGGCATGGACTTCAAAGTAGCTGACCT
>JAWWPH010000606.1:0-2648 GCA_033850875.1 Nocardioidaceae bacterium
AGCTGCTGCGCTTCATCACCGCCACCGAGCTCGCCAACGGCTTCTTCAACCGCTTCCTCGTCATCGCCGTCCAGCGCAGCCAAGAGCTCCCCTTCGGCGGCCGCCTCGCCGGCGACGAGCTCAAGCACGTCCGCGAGATGACCCTGACCGCGCTGCGCTTCGCCGCTCTGCCGCGTGAGCTCACCTTCGACCCGCAGGCCCGCGAACGCTGGATCGAGGTCTACGGCCCGCTGTCGCGCGGCGAACAGGGCCTGCTTGGCGCCGCCACCCGCCGCGCCGAAGCGCACGTCATCCGCCTCGCCGCGCTCTACGCCACGCTGGACTGCGCCGAGCACATCACCCTCCCACACCTCGAAGCGGCACTCGCGGTCTGGCGCTACAGCGCCCACTCCGCGCGCTGGATCTTCGGCGACAGCCTCGGCGACCCCACCGCCGACGAGATCTGGGCGCTCGCCAAAACCCGTTCCACCGGCGTCACTCGCACCGAGGTCCGTGACCTCTTCAGCCGCAACAAGAAAGCCCGCGAAATCGAACGCGCCCTCACCGTCCTCGAAGAAGCCGGCCGCCTCCAACGCACCACCGTCACCGACGGCCGTGGCCGCCCATCCGAAACCTGGCTACCAGCCGCCCCGGCACGAGCCGCATAACGTCTGCTTCCAGGCGAAAGCAGCAGCGGTGGACCGAGTACGGCTAGCCTCGGCGGGTGATCGACTACGGCGAGCATCCGAGCAAGGTGTCCGCGTGGCGCGAAGGGGGGTTCGTCGTGCTGCCAGATGCAGAGCTCGAGGACTGCACCGTCTGGGTTGGTGCCGCCGCTAACCGGTCAGATGCGGTCAAGTGGGAGGGACTCCTCGCGCGCCGCCTGAGTGACTCGCGAGCGCGGGTCTGCGCGGTGCCGTTCTGGGCGTACGACCTCAACCTCGGCGACGAGGTTGGCCTGATGCACTCCGCCGAGGTCGCGCCCGTGGTGACAGGCGTCGTAGTCGACGGCGGCAACCACGCCTTCCGGGTTCGCTTCGAGGACGCAGCCGACAACGACGGGCGTTGGCGCCAGTTGATGGTCGACCTGGAGCGGTTTGACTGCTGGTTCGATGTCCGTAGTCCCGCGTTTCTCGCCGTGTCGGCTCCGCCCGCTCACGCGCAGGTGGTTGCTGATTACCTCGATGCCCGAGAGCAGCACGCCGACCTGTTGTTCGAGACCGGCCGTTCGGCACCACCGACGAACTCCTAACCCGCGCTGCCGCGTTGAGGCACACGCGACACTCGGCCGTCCGCGCAGCAGAGTGCTCCCTGTCGTGCGCCTGTTTACGGGTTTCGACGAGTCAAGGCGGTGACGCTTCCATAGGCTCCCTGGCATGTCTCAGGTCGCGGCCGCGGCGAAGTTTCGACGCTGGCATCTCCCGTGGAAGGAGCGGGTCTGCGAGGAGGCGAGGCCGTTCTCGCACGGGGTGGTCTTCCGCAGCCCGCGCTATCCCGACTTCTGGGAGTACAACTGCATCCGGCTGGACCGGCCGATGGAGGCCGCTGAGATGATTACGGCAGCCGACCGTGAGCTCACCGGCTGCGCTCACCGCCTCGTCGAGTGGATGATCCCTATGCCCGACAGCGTCATAGGCGAGCTTCGCGAGCGCGGGTGGATGGCCAATCCGCTCGTCTACCTGCTGCATGATGGCCGCCCGCTGCCACAGGCTCGCGGCGATCTGGTCGAAGTCGACTATGACCTGGTGCGCGAGCTCCGCGATCTCTGGCATCGGGAGGATTTCGGCGAGCACACGGAGCCAGAGACGTTCCATGCCCAGGCGCGAGAAGTGGCCGAGCTCGCTGAGGTGCGGGTCGTCGCGGCGATGGAGGAGGGTCGCCCGATCGGCTTCGCTCAGGTGGAGACGCACGACGGTGGTAGCGAGGTGAGCGGGGTGTTCGTGCATCCCGAGCGGCGCGGCGCCCGCCTCGGGGGCGCGCTGACTTCGCGGGCGATCGGCCTGGGGGCCGATGCTGCGCTGGATGTGTGGATCTCCGCCGATCGCGATGGCCGCCCACGCCGGCTCTACGAACGCCTCGGCTTCCGCGTAGTGGTCGAGACGGGCGTGGCAATCCTGCTGCCGAAAAGCTGATCTTCAGCGGCCGCCTCGGCCATCGGACGCGGCGAATGGCCGATCTGAGGCGCCCGCGCGGCGATCTCAAGAGTCACGCGCGCCACTCGACCGACTCGCGCCGCGCTGTCGCATTGAGGCAGAAGCAGCCGCGCGGGTCCCGATGCCGGATCTCGCTTCCGGATTGACATGTAGCGCCAGGTCCGCGCACTCGGAGATGTCGTTTTGGTCGTACTCGCTTGGCGCGTCCCATCGCGGACGCATCCCGCACGCCGTCGCTGACATGTCCACGACACGAGCACCCAACAACCATCGAGAGAAACGACACGCGGGTGGACATAGGGATGATTCCCGGACACGAACGTCTGTCCGCCCCACCCACCATCCTGCCGGAATGGCATCCGCCAGCGCCCCACTGCCAGCCCGCATCACCGCCGTAGCCGCCGACGTCGTCGACGCCGACGCACTCGGCGCGCAAGCCGCGGAGGTCGCCGCCCGCCAGCGCTCACCGCAAACGCGCCGCACCTACGCCGCCGTCTACCGCTCGCTGCTCGCCTT
>JAWWPH010000121.1:0-4756 GCA_033850875.1 Nocardioidaceae bacterium
ACGCGAAAGACCGCATCGGACCCGCACTCGACAGCGCCCGCGACAAGATCGTGCCTGCCGCTGGGGTGGCCATGGCGGCGAGCAAGGCGGGTGGCAGGCGAGCTGCCGTTCGGCTGGGTCTCGCCGAGGAGCCGACTCCGCCGAAGAAGGGCCACAAGCTCCGCAACCTGGTGATCCTGCTCGGTCTCGGCGGGCTGGCCGCCTTCGTGTACATGAAGCTGTCGGGCCAGGACGCCGACCCGGCCTGGACGGCGGGCCGAGACACGGCAGCGGCGGCTCCGACGCAGCCGGTCCCGGCAGAGTCCGCGACCGCGGTCACGTCGACGACGACGAGCCCCAACGGTGCCTCGGACCAGTCGGACACCGCTCCCACCGCGCCGCTGGCCTCGGAGGAGACCGTGGAGTCGCCGGTACCCACGACGCCTGACCAGCCGCTGGAACACAAGGACCTCTGAGGGCGGGCCCCCGGGCGCAGCTGCCGCACCGGCTGGGGATCCCGCAGGACCTCAGCCGGGTCGCGTCTGCGACGTCTCGACCGACGGCGGCGGCGAGGCGGCCAGCGACGGGAACGTCGCGCGCGTGCGCCGAGTCGCCAGTCGCTCTGCGACGAAGCTCAAGATGGGCACGGTCCCGAGGAACAGCACGAGAACGGCGAAGCCGACCGGAAAGCGGGCCTTGCGGGCCAGCATCGCGGCGGTGACCAGGAACACCATGTACAGCCATCCGTGCAGGATGCCGAGGTACATGGTGATCCAGTTCCCGGTCTGCTGCGCCGTGGAGCCGTCTGCCGCCAGGTACTTCAGCGGAACGCCGACCAGGGCCAGCACAATCAGCAGCGAACCCACGACGTAGGCCATGACGCGGTATCGCAGCAGCACTCCGTGAACGCTCACATCACGACGCTACCCGACCGCTCTGGTCGGTGGTCGCGTCGGGCGCAGCCGCCACCTCCGCGGGGTCGTCGGTGCTGATCCGCCACCACATGAAGCCGACGAACGCCGCGAAGATCCACCACTGGACGGCGTAGAGCAGATTGCGCAGGCCCGCCCAGCGCGAGGGGTCGGGCAGCGGTGGCTGGACCCGGGCGAGCGCCTCGGCGGGGTCGCTCCTGGTCAGCACCACGTAGCCGGAGTACAGGTCGGGCCGCACCCTGCTGACCAGCCCGGGGAGCCAGAGGCCGTCGGTGACGCGGCGGTTGTCGACGCTGCTCGGCTGTGACTGCGAAGGCTCGAGGATCCCGACGACGCGTACGGGACCCCGAGCAGCAGGGGCCCGCGTCGCAGACGCCGAGCCTCGCACCACGAGCACGGCGGAGCCGGACCCCGTCAGGAGCGGAGTCACGACGGCGTAGGTGTCCTTCGAGCCGGCCAGGTGCCGCACGTAGAGCTGGTCGGGCCGGTCGTAGCGGCCTGACACGACCACGGGTATGCCGACCGACGCGGACGGGAACGCCTGGTCGGGGCCGAGCGCAGCGTCGAGCGGTACGGCGGCTCGCCGCATGACCGCCATCGCGTCGGCGCGCTGGTGGTCGTCGTACACCCCGTACTGCCAGCGTCCCATCGCGATCATGACCGCCATCACGACCAGCGCCACGACCAGCAGGGCCAGTGCCCTCGGAGTCGTCAGGCGGCCGATCACCGTTTCAGTGTGCCAGCGCGCGTCACTCGGTCCAGGGACCCGTCACAACCGGGGGACCGGCCGTGGCGGTGACGACGACGCAGTTGCGTCCCCTGTCCTTGGCCTCGTACAGCCCGTTGTCCGCGCGGTGCACGAGTGCCTCCTCGTCCACGTCGATGTCGGAGGCCCCGCCGCCGCTGATGGTGATGGAGATGTACTCCTCCCCGGCTCCGAACTGCTCCGCCTCGACGATGGCGCGGATCCGCTCACCGGTCTCCACGGTCCCGGCGAGGTCGGTGTTGGGCAGCACCACGAGGAACTCCTCCCCTCCCCAGCGACCGGCGATGTCGCCTGCGCGGAGCTCGGCTTGGATCCGCCGCGCCAGCTCCACCAGCACCTCGTCACCTGCCTGGTGCCCGTAGGTGTCGTTGACCGCCTTGAAGTGGTCGACGTCGAACAACAGCACACCGATCGCCTCGTCGCGCCGGACCGCCGTGGCGATGCCGATGCGGAGCTGCTCCTCGAGGTGGCGGCGGTTGTACAGCCCGGTGAGGACGTCGGTACGGCTTGTCGTGTACAGCTCCTCGGTGCGCTGTACCAGCTGGTCCTGCAGCTTCTTCACTCGCAGAGCCGCTCCGACCCGGGCCTGGAGCTCTTCCGGCCGGAACGGTTTGCCGAGGTAGTCGTGGCCACCGCCCTGCAGTCCCCGCAGGACCTCGGTCAGCTCCGCGTGGCCCGTCAAGAAGACGACGGGAATGTCCTTCAAGGTCTCCTCGGCTTTGAGCCGCTGCAGGACGTCGAAGCCGTCGAGGCCGGGCATCTCGACGTCGAGCAGCACGACGTCGGGCGGGTCTGCGAGGCACGCCTCGATCCCGGCTTGGCCGTCGCCTGCCTCCCTGACCTGGTACCCCACCTCTTCGAGGTTGAGGCGGATCGCGTACCGCACCGTGGCCGAGTCGTCCACGACCAGCACGTGAGACGGGTCCAGGGCGGGATCGGTGGTCATCGACCCGCCGCCACTTCGGCGGGATCGGCCAGGAGGACGAGCTCCCCGCCGATGCTGACGGTCCCCGAGATCAGCTTCGACTGCTGGCCGCTCGGCGCCTGACGGATGTCGCTCTCGTCCACGCGGCGTAGGCCGGTGACGGCGTCGACGAGCAACCCGAAGCGCTCGTCGGCGACCTCCATCACGATGACGTGCCTGCCTTCAGGGCCGAGCGGCGCCATCACGGTCAGCGGCGGGTCGCCCGGCAGGAGACCGGCGACGTTCGGCCGCGCCGCCGGCATGGTGACCATGCCGACCGACGACCGCACCGCGCGCGTCGCCTCCACCGGGAGGCAGTAGGACGCACCGGCGACCCGGAACTCGACCATTGTCTTCATCGCTCACGCACCTGCTTGCTCTCCAGGAGTCGGACAAGCTCTTCGGGCGAGTACCCGCCGAGCTCGGTTGTCGGGATCGACGCGCCACCGCGATGGGCGGCGGCACGGGCGACACCGAACGCCCGTTGAGCGAAGGCGTGGTGTCCTCCCGCCTCCAGCGCAAGCGCCAGGTGGAGGGAAGCCAGGGGATCATCAGGCGCCAGGTACGCCCACTTGCGGAAGGCGATCACTGCGGCCGAGTTTTCGCCGGCATCGAGCGCCCGCCGGCCGATCTGCGCCACGGCGTCGACCTGAGGTGTGCTGTCCGATGCGTGAACCGGCTCGACGACCGGGGACTCCCGCCGGCGGGGGGCTTGTAGCTGCGCCAGGCGCTGCTGGCGGGACGGCGACTTCAACGGTGCCCGATTCGCGGCAGGCGCGGTACGGGCGCGGCGGACCGGTTCACTCCGGCGCCGGTAGGCGAACGACTCGCCGAGCTGTACCGGCTCGAAGCGGTCTGTGACGTGCCACAGGGACTCGGCGGCCCCCAGAAAGAGGTACGCCCCCGGCGTGAGAGCCGCGGCGACCTTGTCCAGGAAGGCCACCGTGTGCTCCGGCGAGAAGTAGATGAGTACGTTGCGGCAGAAGACCACCTGGCAGGCCGATACTCGCGCAGGTACGCCGTCGAGCAGGTTGTGTTGCATGGTGGCGACCCGGGAGCGAAGCGACGCGTTCACCGTCCACCGGTCGACGTGGCGGGTCAGGTGCCGCCTGCGGCGAAGGGTGGACAGGCCGGTGATCTCGCGGGTGTCGTAGGTCGCCGCCGCCGTGCGTTCGAGTGCCGACGTGGACAGGTCCGTCGCCAGTACGGAACCGTCGATGCCCTGCTCCTCCAGCAGCATCGCCAGGCTGTAGGCCTCCTGCCCGTTGGCGCAGCCGGCGCTCCAGATCGTGACGGGCGGGGTGAGCGCAGGGAGGATATCGGCCGCGAGGACCTCGAAGTGGTCGGGGTGGCGGAAGAACCCGCTCTCCTGGACCGTGACGCGGTTCACCAGGCTCTGCATCAGGCCACCGCTGGTCGCCAACCGCTCGACGTACCCCTCGAGATCGTCGCCGGACGCGGTCGCCTCGTCGCGGATGCTGCGTCGCAGCCGTCCGCGCAAGGTCGACTGAGGACGCAGCCCGATGCGGGCGTCGAGCAGCTCGCCGACCTCGTCGACCGCGGCCTCAAGCGCCACCTCGCTGGTCATCGGGGCTTCTCCTGGCTGGCGGCCGTGATTGCCCGGGCCAGCGCCTCCGGGGCCATCATGTTCTCGACGGCACCGAGGCGGCGGGCCGCGGCCGGCATCCCGAAGACGGCGGACGAGGCCTCGTCCTGCGCGAACGTGCGTCCACCGTGGTCCTTGATGGCCAGCAGACCCTTTGCTCCGTCGTCGCCCATACCCGTGAGCAGGACGCCGATGGCGCCACGGCCGGCATGCTCTGCGACAGACCGGAAGAGCTCGTCGGCGGAGGGTCGGTGAACGGTCACCGGGTCGGGGCTCAGCGCGAGTCGGCTGTCGGCGCCCAGCCGGAGGTGCAGCCCGCCCGGCGCCACGTACACCCGACCGGGACGTGGCACCCGGCCGTGCTCCGCGAGCTCCACCGGAAGAGCTGACACGCGGGCCATCCAGTCGATCAGCCCGGCCGTGAAGTCGCGGTGCAGGTGTTGTACGACGAGGACCGGTGCCGCGGTGCCCGCGAGGCCGGCCAGCAAGGTTGCCAGTGCGCTCGGGCC
>JAWWPH010000153.1:0-3428 GCA_033850875.1 Nocardioidaceae bacterium
GACGACGATCGTGGCCAGACCGAGCTCCCCCGCCTCGACGGCCCCGATCCACCGCCCGGTGACGCAGATCTCCAGAGCGCGGGAGTACCCGACCGCCGCCACCAGCGGGCCGGTTCCGCCGAGGTCCGGCACCAGTCCCAGGGACGTCTCCCGCATCGACAGCGAGGCGTCGTCGCTCAGCACCCGCAGGTCGCAGGCCAGCGCGAGCTGGAACCCCGCACCGACGGCGTGGCCCTGTACCGCCGCGACGGAGACCAGGCGTGGCCGGCGCAGCCAGCTGAAGGCCTCCTGGTACTCCGCGATCCGGGCATCGAGGCCCGTGTCGTCCATCGACGCGAGGTCGAGCAGGGCGGGCGAGCGTCCGCCCTCGCCGGCAGCCAGCAGGCTGCGGTCGATGCCGGCGCTGAACGACCTGCCCTCCCCGCGTACGACCACGACCCGCACGTCGTCTCCCAACGCGTCGCCGATCGAGCGCAGTGCGGACCACATCGCCGGGTCCTGTGCGTTGCGGCGCTCCGGGCGCGCGAGCGTGACCGTCGCCACCGGACCGTCGACCTGGTAGCGGAGGCCGGCCGTTTCGAGAGGATCGGTGGGATCAGGCAAGGGCGACCAGCTCGGCGTAGTCCTCGCTCCAGAGGTCCTCGACCCCGTCGGGGAGGATCAGCACCCGGTCGGGGCTCAGCGCCATCACCGCGCCCTCGTCGTGCGTGACCAGGACGATGGCGCCCTCGTAGCTCGCGATCGCCGCGAGGACCTCCTCCCTGCTGGCGGGGTCGAGGTTGTTCGTCGGCTCGTCGAGCAGCAGGACGTTCGCCGTGGAGACCACCAAGGTGGCCAGCGCCAGGCGCGTCTTCTCCCCGCCGGACAGCACGCGAGCCGGCTTGTAGGCGTCGTCGCCGGAGAAGAGGAAGGAGCCCAGCACGCTGCGTGCCTCGGTCTCCGTCAGCTGCGGCGCCGCGGACTGGAGGTTCTCGACCACGGTGCGGCCGAGCTCGAGCGTCTCGTGCTCCTGCGCGTAGTAGCCGAGCTTCAGGCCGTGCCCCGGAAGTACGGTGCCGGTGTCGGAGGCGTCGAGCCCGCCGAGGATACGCAGGAGCGTCGTCTTGCCGGCGCCGTTGAGGCCCAGTACGACGACCCGGCTCCCCCGGTCGACCGCTAGGTCGACGTCGGTGAACACCTCCAGCGAGCCGTACGACTTCGACAGCTCCTCCGCCATGAGCGGCGTCTTGCCGCACGGTGCCGGCTTGGGGAACGTGATGTGAGCGACCTTGTCCTGCTTGCGCTCGGCCTCGAGTCCGGCCATCAGGCGCTCGGCACGCCTGGCCATGTTCTGCGCGGCCGTCGCCTTGGTCGCCTTCGCGCGCATCTTGTTGGCCTGCGTCATCAGCGTCGACGCCTTCTTCTCGGCGTTGGCGCGCTCACGCTTGCGGCGGCGCTCGTCGGTCTCGCGCTGCTGCAGGTACGTGCGCCAGCCGACGTTGTACACGTCCACCTCCGCGCGGTTGGCGTCGAGGTGGAACACCCGCGTCACCGTCTCGTCGAGCAGGGCGACGTCGTGGCTGATCACCACCAGCCCGCCCTTGTGCGAGCGCAGGAAGTCGCGCAGCCAGACGACCGAGTCGGCATCCAGGTGGTTGGTGGGCTCGTCGAGCAGCAGGGTCTCGGCGCCGGAGAACAGGATCCGGGCGAGCTCGACCCGGCGGCGCTGGCCGCCCGAGAGCGTGCCGAGGGTCTGCGTCATCACCCGGTCGGGAAGGCCGAGGCTCGCCGCGATCTGCGCGGCCTCGGCCTCGGCGGCGAAACCACCCGCGGCGTGCAGCTCGGCGTCGGCCCGGGCGTAGCGCTGCATGGCCCGCTCGCTGACCGCAGCGTCCGCGGAGCCCATCTCCTGCTCGTACTGCCGGAGCCTCCTCACGACGTCGTCGAGCCCGCGGGCCGAGAGGATGCGGTCCCGGGCCAGCTCCGCGAGGTCACCGGTACGCGGGTCCTGTGGCAGGTAGCCGACCGAGCCGGACCGGGTGACCTCACCACCGGCCGGCTGCGCCTGACCGGCGAGGATGCGCGTCATCGTGGTCTTCCCGGCGCCGTTGCGACCCACGAGACCGACCTTGTCGCCGGGCGCGATCCGGAACGACGCGTCGTCGACGAGGATCCGGGCGCCCGCGCGGACGTGCAGGTTACGGGCGGTGATCATGACGGTACGAAGAGAACTTTCCGGGGAAGGCAGAGTCGCCCGTCCGAGGCAGCGGGGGCGTGATGCCTTTAGGCTACAGGCGCCGGCGGCGCGTCGGCAGCATTGTCCTGACCCGACGCCGCGACCCCGGAGGACCCGATGAGGTACAACCGCAGAGCCCGACTCGACCGAAGCCAGGTCGAGGACCGGCGAGGGCGGCGGTCCGGCGGCGGCAGCGGCATGTCGGGCCTGCCGGGGCTCGGCCGCGGCGGCGGCGGCATGTCGGGCATCCCGATGGGCGGTGGAATCGGCGGCATCCTGCTCTTCATCATCATCGCCGTCGTTGCCGCGAAGATGGGCGGCATCCCCGGGACGGGTAGCGACAGCTCCAGCTCGGGCAGCACCTCCGCCACCAGCTCGTGCCGGACGGGCGCCGACACGACGCAGCAGCAGTGCCGGATCCTCGACGACGTCAACGCGATCCAGAGCTTCTGGCGCGAGGACCTGCCCAAGCAGGCCGGTGTGGACTACACAGGCGCCAAGATCGTCTACTTCACGTCCTCCACCGACACCGCCTGCGGTCCGGCGACCGTCCAGAGCGGGCCGTTCTACTGCCCCGGTGACAAGAAGGTGTACCTGGAGCTCGGGTTCTTCGACGACATGCTCAAGGGACAGCTCGGGGCGAGCGGCGGCGACTTCTCCGACGCGTACGTCGTCGCCCACGAGTACGGCCACCACGTACAGGACCTGCTGGGCACGTTGCGCAAGAACCAGAGCTCACAGACCGGCCCCAAGAGCCCGTCGGTGCGCATCGAGCTGCAGGCCGATTGCTACGCCGGCATCTGGGCGCACAACGCCACCACGGCGAAGGACGCCGACGGCAACACGTACATCGAGGACCTCACCACCAGCGACATCAAGCAGGCGATCAACGCGGCCACGGCGGTGGGCGACGACCACATCCAGCAGCTCGGTGGAGGCTCGGTGAACCCCGAGCAGTGGACGCACGGGTCGTCGGCCGAGCGGATCCACTGGTTCATGACCGGTTACCAGCAGGGCACGCTGACCGCGTGTGACACCTTCTCGACCGACAACCTCTGACCCGCGCCGACCGGGCGCAAATGTCGTGCCGACCGGGCGCAAATGCTCCGTCGAGCGGGCGCGAATGCACTGCCGAGTGGGCGCGAATGCACTGCCGAGCGGGCGCAAATGCTCGGTCGAGTGGGCGCAAATGCACTGCCGAGCGGGCGCAAAT
>JAWWPH010000161.1:0-2772 GCA_033850875.1 Nocardioidaceae bacterium
GACGCTGCTCATGAAGGTCGTCCTGGTGTCCTTCGCCGTCACCTGGCCGCTGCTGGTCCAGACCTCCTACGGGGTGAAGTCGATGGACCCCGTCATCCGGGACACGGCGCGCTCGCTGCGGATGGGCCGCTACCGCCGGTTCTTCACCGTGGTGCTGCCCTCGGCCGCCCCGTTCATCGCCACCGGCATGCGGGTCGCGGCGGCGAGCGCGCTGACGATCACCATCGTCACCGAGCTCATCGCCGGCGGCAGCGGCCTCGGCGTGCGGATCTCCAACGCCGCCATCTCCGGCGTCACGGCGCTGCCGACGATGTACGGCCTGATCATCGCCGCGGGCCTGCTCGGAGTGGCCGTCGCGCTTCTCTTCACGGCGGCCGAGAAGCGTCTCCTCCGCTGGCACGAGGCCTACCGACCGGAGCAGTCCTGATGCAGCAGACCCTGCGGGGGGTGCGCAGCGCCGTGGTCGGCCTGTGGCTCCCGGTGCTCCTCATCGCGCTGTGGTGGGTGTCGTCGGCGTCCTCGACGTCGAACTTCTTCCCGCCGCTGTCGACGATCCTCACCCAGCTGCGCGAGCTGTGGTTCTTCGACCACACCACGACCGACCTGCTGCCGAGCCTGCGCAACCTGCTGATCGGCTACGTCCTGGCCGCGGTCGTCGGCATCGCCGCCGGCGCCCTGCTCTGGCGGGTCAAGGCGCTGGCGACGGCGGTGCACCCGCTCATCTACTTCCTCTACGTGCTGCCGGCGCCCGCGCTGCTGCCCGCCGTGATCCTGGTGTTCGGCATCGGCGTGGAGATGAAGGTGTGGATCATCTTCTTCACCTGCATCTGGCCGGTCCTGCTCAACACCCTCGACGGGATGCGCGGCACCGACCGGGTGAAGCTCGACGTGGCCGCCACCCTGCGGCTGGGCACCTGGGGCACCATGCGCCGGGTCGTCCTCCCGGCGGCCTCCCCGCAGATCGCCGCCGGCCTCCGGACGGCGCTGGCCTTCGGGATCATCCTGATGGTCGTCTCGGAGATGTCCGCGGCGACCGAGGGCATCGGGTACTTCATCCTCTACGCCCAGCAGACCTTCCAGACGACCAGCATGTGGACCGGGATCCTCGTGCTCGGCATCGTCGGCAGCATCCTCAACTTCCTGTTCCTCCGACTCGAGAGGCGGCTGCTCCGGTGGCACTACTCCGCACGTCGAGCCCTGCAGGTCGCGTGACCGGCTCAGGCGCGACCCCGCTGGACGGCGAGCAGCCCACCGCGGGCACGACCGAGCGGGCCGGGCAGCCGGCCGGGCAGCCGGTGCTCGCCGCCCGGCACGTGAACAAGGCGTACGTGGTCGACGGCGAGAGCCGGGTGGCCGTCGCCGACATCAGCTTCGAGGTCTTCCCCGGCGAGTTCGTCTGCGTCGTGGGCCCCAGCGGCGCCGGCAAGACGACGCTGCTGCGCTGCCTGTCCGGCCTGATGCCGCCCACCAGCGGCGAGACCCTCTTCGAGGGCCAGGCCATCGACCGCGTCCCGGAGAAGCTGTCCGTCGTCTTCCAGGACTACTCGCGCTCGCTGTTCCCCTGGTCGAAGGTGGCGCGCAACGTCGAGCTGCCGCTCAAGGTCGAGGGCGTGGGCAAGGACGAGCGGCGGGCGCGGGTCGAGGAGATGCTCGCCGCGGTGGGTCTGGCCGGTGCCGGTGACCGCTACCCGTGGCAGCTCTCCGGCGGCATGCAGCAGCGGGTCGCCATCGCCCGCGCCCTGGCCTTCCGGCCCGAGCTGCTGCTCATGGACGAGCCGTTCGCCTCCGTCGACGCCCAGACCCGGTTCGAGCTCGAGGACATGATCCTCAAGATCCGCGACGACTTCGGCGTGACCGTCGTGCTGGTCACCCACGACATCGACGAGGCCGTCTACCTGGCCGACCGGGTCGTGGTGCTGTCCAAGGCCCCGAGCACGGTGCAGAAGCTCGTCGACGTCCCGCTCGAGCGCCCCCGCAACCAGGTGCGCACCCGCAACGACCCCGAGTTCGCCCACCTGCGCACCCACATCCTCGAGCTCGTCACCACGGGCTGACCCCGACCGGCTGATCCCGACGCAGTGGAGGGAGGTGGACGAGGGTGGAACTGAGGCACCTGCGGTACTTCGTGGCCGTCGCCGAGGAGCTGCACTTCGGCCGGGCGGCGCTGCGGCTGCACATCGTGCAGCCGGCGCTGAGCAAGCAGATCGCGTCCCTGGAGCACGAGCTGGGCGTCCAGCTCTTCCAGCGCACGAAGCGGCACGTCGGCCTCACCGAGGCCGGTCAGGTGCTGCTCGAGGACGCCCGGCAGATCCTCGCCCAGGCCGACGGCGCGGTCATGCGGGCGAACCAGGCCAGCCGGGGTGAGATCGGCTCGCTGACCATCGGGTTCATCGCGCCGGTGCTCTGGGAGCTCCTCCCCCGGGTGCTGCGGCGCTACCGCGCCCGCTACCCCGAGGTCCGGCTGTTCCTCAAGGACCTGCACAACTCCGAGTCCGTCGAGGGCGTGCTGTCCAAGCAGCTGGACCTGGCCTTCGTGCGGCTGCCGATCGAGCCGCGCCCCGAGCTCGCCTGCATCACGGTGCACGAGGAGCCGGTCATCCTCGCCGTCCCCGACAACCACCCGTTCGCCACCCGGGGGCAGGTGTCGCTGGCCGACCTCGCCGACGAGCCGATCATCATGATCCCGCGGTCGCAGGAGCCGGTCCTGTTCGACTACTACACGTCGCTGTGCGCCGACGCCGGCTTCAGCCCCAAGATCGTGCACGAGGTCAA
>JAWWPH010000167.1:0-9368 GCA_033850875.1 Nocardioidaceae bacterium
CATGCGCACGGCGGCAAGATCGTCCACGCCGGCTTCGTCGACTCGCCCGGCCCCATGGCGGCGACTCTGTCCCTCCCGGACGATCCAAACGAGGCGCAAGCGTGCCTGCGGATAGTTGATGAGTGGAGGGCCGCGCAACAGTCCAATCTGTAACCCTTTCGCCACCGCGCAGCGCGGTCGCCAAGGTGTCGCGCTCAATACCGGCAGCGAGAAGCTCCGCCACCACGTGCTTGAACGTAGGCAGAGTTCCCTGCTGGGCGTCGGCACTGAAACCTCGGGTCGTCCGCGGACCGGGCCGGATTGGCGCGTCTGAATGCCCCGGGGGGCGCCGGGGGTGCGCGTGACGGACGAACAGGCGAATGACACGAACGGAACCTTCCCGGCGCCTCAGCGTTTGCGCAGGTCAGAACGTCATTCGGCGTGGAGCCGCCTGTCGGAATCGAACCGACGACCTTCTCATTACGAGTGAGACGCTCTACCGACTGAGCTAAGGCGGCGCGGTCCAGGGCTCCGGCGGACCAACGCGAGACGATACCGTGCGGTCGTGCACCCGCTCAAATCAGGGCCCGGCCACATCGCAGGGTCAGCACATCGTGCCGGCAGCCGGCACAGTCCCCTGGGCCAGGTACGCGTCGACGGCATCTCGGATGCAGGTGTTGCCCGAATCGTAGGCGGTGTGGCCGTCGCCATCTCTGCTGAGAAGCACACCCGAGTCGAGCTCGTGCGCCAGGTTGACGGCCTGCTGGTATGGCGTGGCCGGATCGCGGGTCGTTCCCACGACCACGATGGGCGGCGCTCCCTTCGCCGAGTAGTCCGGCACAGGCTGAATGCGTGGCACGGGCCAGTTCGAGCATGCATACGGCCACCACGCTGCGACAGGGCCGAATACGGGGGAGATCTTGTCGAAGCGGGCCTCGCCCGCTTCGATCTGTGCAACCGACTCATGCTCTGGATGGTCTAGGCAGTTCACCGCTGGAAGGATCTCGATGACACTGCTCGCGAACGTCCCGTCGGGGTTCCGCCAGTTGTAGCTGTCGGCGAGACTCAGCAGGCCATCTCCTTGATGGTGAGCCGCCTCGACCAATGCTTGGGTGAGATACGGCCAGTAGCTGCGGAGGTAGAGGGCTCCGAGGACCCCGTAGAAGCCGAGGCCCTCGGTCAGTTTTCGCGAGCTCGACGTGGGTAGCGCAGACGCGTCCAACTGCTTGAAGAACGCGACCAGGTTGGATCGAGCCGTTGCAACCGATGAGCCGAGCGGGCAGCCACCCTCGCCGACGCAGTACTGCAGATAGGCCGTCAAAGCCGTCTCGAAGCCTCGGGCAGAGCTCAGCTCGGTACGCCGCGGGCTGGCGAGAGGATCGATAGCGCCATCGAGCACCATCCGCCCTACTCGCTTGGGAAACAGAGCCGCGTAGGTTGCGCCGATGTAGGTGCCATAGGAGCCGCCGAAGTAGTGCAACGTCGTATCACCGACCAGCGCCCGCAGAATGTCAAGGTCACGTGCCACTTCGACGGTCGACACATGCTGCAGCAGTGGGCCGGACCTCGCCACACAGCCATCGGTGTAACGCGTCCAATCCGCCTGCATCTGCCTGACCTCGGCGGGGGTGTCAGGTGACGGATCAGAGGCGAGGTACGCATCCATCTGGGAGTCGCTCAGACAGTCGAGTGGCGTGCTTCTCCCGACGCCGCGCGGGTCGAAGCCGATGACGTCGTACACGTCGGTGATGGCCTTGTCGAACGGCGCGGAGTCCAGGTAGTCGATCCCTGATGCCCCGGGCCCTCCCGGGTTGATGAACAGGGAGCCGACCTTGCGAGAGGGGTCAGCCGCAGGCTGCCGCTTGGCCTTGAGGGTGATCGCCTGTCCGTTCGGTGCGGTGTAGTCGAGGGGCACCCAGATGTCGGCGCAGCTGTCCCCGCCTCCACAGGGCTTCCACTTCACCCGCTGCGAGTAGAACCGGCCGAGGCCGTGTCCGGGGGGTCCCGAGCCGAAACCGGCCGGGAGATGACCGTTGGCCGTGGACGGAGGAGCGCTCGACTCGGGCGCGGATGTGGTGGGGGACGACGGCGACGACCGTGACGTCGGAGCCGCGGTGGAGGCCGCTTTGGTGGCTACGGGTGCCGCGCCGCCACAGCCGGCCAGCACCATCACACAGGCGGTCGTGACAGCGACCGCCGCTACACTCCGGTACTTCATCTGCCCGCGTCCGCTGCCGACGCTCGGTCGACCCGGATGTGGCCCCCGCTACGCATCGAGTGCACCTCTCAGCGAGATCATCAAAGACTCGAGCGCGAGAACCGGCGCCACCTCGCCCTCCAGAGCGACACGCGCGGCGAAGATGGCGTCGAGTCGCCGGACGGACATCTCCCCCGTCGTCTCTTGCGCCATCGTAGCCACCTCCTGCCGCAGCTCTTCGTTGATCAGGTCCGACGTCGACCCCAGCTGGAGGGCGACCACGTCTCGGTAGAAGGAGGCGAGGTCGAGAAGGGAGCGGTCGATCGAGTCCCGGACGAAGCGGCGGGCACGCTGCTTCTGGTTGCGGTCGAGCTCCTTGTGGGCGGCCGCGAGGCCCGTCGGTTTGACTCCGCGCGTGCCGGCTCCGTAGGCGAGGTCGAGATCGGCGGCCTCGCGGTCGTCCAGGGACCGGCTGCGAGGTTGGGCGTCCTCGGCTGCGGCATCGACAAGGTTGGCCGCCGCCGTCATGCAGGACCCCAGGTCGGACAGCTGGGCGGGCACGCGCATGACCTCACGCCGCCGGTTGCGGGCCGTCTCGTCGAGGGCCAGGGCTCTCGCCCGGCCGATATGGCCCTGGGACGCGCGCGCCGCGAAGATCGCCACCGACTCCGAGACGCCGTCTCGTTCCACGAGGTGCGCTGCGACGTCGGCGATCGGTGGCGTCCTGAGCACCAGCGGGCGACATCGCGACCGGATCGTCGGCGCGACGTCCTCGACCGTCGGCGCACACAGCAACCAGACGGTGCGAGGCGGCGGCTCCTCGATGCTCTTCAGCAGCGCGTCGGCGGCTCGCTCGTGCAGGCGGTCCGCATCCTCGACGATCATGACCTGCCAACGGGAGCCGGCCGGCGACAAGGCAGCCTGGCGCACGGTCTCACGTGCCACCCCGACCGTGATCACGGTCTGCTCGGTGACGACCATGGTGACGTCGGCGTGCGCCCCGGAAAGGGCGGTCCGGCAGGACAGGCACTCTCCACAGCCGCCGCGCTCGCACAACAGGGCAGCCGCGAAGGCACGCGCGGCATTGGACCTCCCCGACCCTGGTGGACCGGTGAAGAGCCACGCATGCGTCATCGACGAGGTCTGCTCGCCCTGGCGGGCTCGCTCGGCGCCGCGCACCGCGTCCTCCAGCTGGCGGACCAGCTCGGACTGGCCGACGAGGTCCCGCCAGACCGTCACGTCGCAGCCTTGGCGTGGCGATCGGCGAGACCCAGGCACAGCTGTACGCGCTCCCGCACGACTCTGGCGATGTCGTCGCGCGCCAACCCCGCGTCGACGACGACGTAGTGGTCGGGGTCGTCGGCGGCCAGGGCGAGGAACGCGCGACGCACCCGCTGGTGGAAAGTGACCGGTTCCGACTCGAGCCGGTCAGGGTCACCCACCCGTTCGGCGGACCCGACCCGGTGCAACCCGAGATCGGGGTCGACGTCGAGCAGGACCGTGAGATGCGGCCGGAGATCGGCGGTGGCCCACCGCGCGATGCGCTCGACCTCGCTCGCCGGCAGGTCGCGCCCCGCGCCCTGATAGGCCAACGTCGAGTCGACGTACCGGTCGGTGACCACGACCGCGCCCCGAGCCAGCGCCGGCCTGATCACCTTATCGATGTGCTCAGCCTTGTCGGCGGCGTACAGGAGCGCCTCCGCACGGTGGTCGAGCGCACCGGTTCCGGGGTCGAGCAGGATCTGCCGCAGCTTCGCGCCCACGTCGGAGTCGCCCGGCTCGTGGGTGAGGACGACGTCGTAGCCCTGCGCCGTGAGCCAGCTCTCGAGGAGCCGGGCCTGCGTCGTCTTCCCCGCACCCTCCCCGCCTTCGAGCGCGACGAAGACGCCCTTGCGGGCGTAGGCGCCGCTGGCTGGCATCAAGGACTTCCTCAACTCGCTGACGATCGACGTGCCTGGCCTGTCGTTCATGTGATGGTACGAGAGCACGCCGACGGCGATCATGACCAGGGCGGACAAGAACATCGTGATCGCGGCGCCGTTGTAGTCGAGTACCGCGTCGTGGCTCACGCGCCAGCGATGCGTGCCGATCACTCCGGCGACCAGCGGCGCAGCGGCGAGCACGACCGCGAGCACCAGCCGGATCAGGGTCTGCACGAAGGCGAAGGTCCGGCCACGCAGCGCATCCTCGACCTCGAGGCCCAGCAGCGTGTACCCGGTGATCCACGCCGTCCCGGCGAAGAACCCCAGGCCGACGGCCAGGAACGTCACGGCGGCAAGGTTGGCGACGACCGCGATGGCGGCCAGCAGGAGACCGGCCCCGACGAGGGCGCACCCGAACAGCCGGCGACGCGACATGGCGACGAGGAGCCGCGGTCCGCGCCACATCCCCAGCGCCAGGCCGCCGAAGACGCAGCCGAACAGCAGGCCGTAACCGGGGTCCCCGCCGCCGAGATCGGCGACATAGACGCGCGCCAGGGCCACCACGATGCCGCCGGACGCGAAGGCGCCGGCGATGCCGACGACGAGACCTCGGATGAGCGGAGTCCTGGCGACGTACGCCCACCCCTCGCCGATGACACGCCACATGCTCTGCTGGTCGGCTGCCGCCAGCGCGGGGCCACGGGGGAGATCGGGCAGCGTGGCGATGACCAGCCCTGAGACGACAAAGGACGCGGCATTGAAGTACAGGGAGAGCTTCACCGGGTCGTCGAACCAGCCGAGGGACGTGTGCAACGCCCTCGTCACGAGGGACAAGATGACGAACAGCCCGGCCGCCGGCAACGCCGACCCGTAGGTCGTGGCGATCGAGATCCGGTTCGCCGCTTCGAGCTGGGCACGCGGTACCAGGTTGGGGATGCTCGCATCCTTGGCCGGCAGCCAGACGAGGCTGATCGCCTCGATGACGACCGTCGCCACGAACACCCACTGCAGCGTGTGCACGACCGGGATCGACGCGAACACGACTCCGCGCAAGATGTCCCCGACGATCAGCGTCGTTCGCCGGTCCAGCCGGTCGGCGACGTAGCCGGCGAACGGCCCCAGCACGACCGCAGGAAGGATGCGCAGGAAGAGGACTCCGCCGATCGCGAAGTTCTGCTGCGCGTACCCGGAGGACGCGAGGGCGCTGGCCATCGCCGTCAGGGCGAGCAGACCGAGCCAGTCCCCCAGACTCGAGAGTCCCAGGCCGATCCACAACCGGCGGAAGGAGCGCAACCGCAGCACGCCGCCAGGCGGCGGCTGCAGCGAACTCCCGGACATCCCGCCAGCGTAATGCGGCTCCCTCGCAGGACGGGCCGCCCGCCCGATGCCTGTGGACGTGGGGTCCGCCGGTACCGCCTCGGTGCGCTCAGCGGGTCAGGTTGCCTTCGCCGCCGACTTCTTCGCGGCCGACCGGGTGGTGCCGGCTGTCTTCTTGGCCGTCGACTTCTTCGCGGTCGACTTCTTCGCCGTCGCCTTCTTCGTGACGCGGCGCTTCGGGGCCGGTCCATTCGCCCGCTTCTCGGCGAGCAGCTCGGCGGCCCGCTGCAAGGTGATCGCCTCGACGCTGTCGCCCTTGCGCAAGGTTGCGTTGAACTCTCCGTCGGTCACGTACGGCCCGAACCTGCCGTCCTTGACGACGACGGGTCGCTCCGACGCCGGGTCCTGACCGAGCTCGCGCAAGGGGCCTGATGCCGCGCGTCCGCCGCGCTGCTTCGGTTCGGCGTAGATCGCGAGTGCCTGGTCGAGAGTGATGCTGAACAGCTGCTCCTCGGAGTCGAGGGAGCGCGAGTCCGTGCCCTTCTTGAGGTACGGCCCGTAGCGACCGTTCAGCGCGAAGATCTCCTCGCCCGAGGTCGGGTCAACCCCGACGAGTCGCGGCAGCGTGAGCAGCCGGAGGGCATCGTCGAGCGTGATGGTGTCCAGCGACATCGACTTGAACAGCGAGGACGTCTTGGCCTTCACACCCTTGGGCGGGTCTTCGCCCAGCACCTCGGTGACGTACGGGCCGTAACGGCCGTTCCTCGCCACCACCACACGCTGCGTCGCCGGGTCCGTCCCGAGTTCCTTCTCGGCGCCCGCGGGGTTCGCGAGCAGCTCCTTCGCCTTGTCGAGCGTGAGCTCGTCCGGCGGCAGGTCCTCGGGTACGTTGCCGCGCCGCCCCGAGGCGTCCTCGACATACGGCCCGTACCGGCCCACCCGTACCGCGATGCCCTCGTCGAGCTCGAAGGTCGACAGCTCGCGGGCGTCGATCTCGCCGAGCTCGGTCACGAGCGCCTTCAAACCCTCGCGGTCTCCCGTGCCGAAGTAGAAGGCCGCCAGCTCGGTCGTCGAGTCGCGGGTTCCCTTGGCGACCTCGTCGAGCACGTCCTCCATGGCCGCGGTGAAGTTGTAGTCGACCAGGCGGGCGAAGTGACGCTCCAGCAGCCGGACGACGGCGAACGCGAGCCACGCCGGAACCAGCGCCGTGCCCTTCTTGTAGATGTAGCCGCGGTTGAGGATCGTTCCCATGATGGCGGCGTACGTCGACGGACGGCCGATCTCGCGCTCCTCGAGCTCGCGGATCAACGTCGCCTCGGTGTAGCGCGCCGGTGGCCGTGTCTCGTGGCCGGCCGGCGCAAGCTGGTCGACCGTCACCGTCTCGCCCTCGGCGAGCTCCGGCAGCCGGGTCTCGCGGTCGTCGCGTTCGGTCTCGGGGTCGTCGGCGCCTTCGACGTAGGCCTTCAGGAAGCCGTGGAAGGTGATGACGCGGCCGGTGGCCGAGAACTCGCACACCTCGCCGCTGGTGGCGGTGGCCGAGACGCGTACCGACAGCGAACGGCCCTCGGCGTCCTTCATCTGCGACGCGACCGTACGCATCCAGATCAGCTCGTAGAGCCGGAAGTCGTCCCCGTTGAGCCCCGTCTGCGCCGGCGTGCGGAACACGTCACCGGCCGGACGGATGGCCTCGTGCGCCTCCTGGGCGTTCTTCACCTTGCTCTGGTACGTGCGCGGGCTCGCCGGCACGTACTCGGCGCCGAAGAGCTCGGCCACCTGGTTGCGGGCCGCCCGCACCGCCGTGTCGGACAGCGTCACCGAGTCGGTCCGCATATAGGTGATGTGCCCGTTGTCGTACAGCCGCTGCGCGATCTGCATCGTGCGCGCCGAGCCGTAGCCCAGCTTGCGCGAGGCCTCCTGCTGCAGCGTCGTCGTACGGAAGGGTGCATACGGCGAACGGCGGTACGGCTTCGCCTCGACCGACGTGATCGAGAAGGCCTCGGACCGCAGCGCCTCGGCGAGCGCCGTCGCGCGCGTCTGGTCGACGTGGACGACGGTCGCGCTGTCCTTGATCGAGCCGACGGATGTGAAGTCTCGCCCCTGCGCCACGCGGAGCCCGTCGATGCTCCAGAGTTTCGCGGGGAAGGTTCGCGGCGTCTTGGTCTCGCCCGCGTCGAAGGTGGCCTCCAGATCCCAGTACGACGCCGCCCGGAAGGCGATCCGCTCCCGTTCGCGGTCGACCACCAGCCGGGTCGCCACCGACTGGACCCGGCCCGCGGACAGACCGCTCATCACCTTCTTCCACAGCACCGGCGACACCTCGTAGCCGTACAGCCGGTCCAGGATGCGACGCGCCTCCTGCGCCTCGACCAGGTCGTCGTTGATCGACCGCGGGTTCGCCACCGCCTCGGCGATCGCCTCGGGCGTGATCTCGTGGAAGACCATCCGATGCACGGGCACCTTGGGCTTGAGCTCGTCGAGGAGGTGCCAGGCGATCGCCTCGCCCTCGCGGTCCTCGTCGGTGGCGAGGTAGAGCTCGTCGGCGTCCTTCAGCAGCGACTTGAGCTTGGTGATCTGCTTCTTCTTGTCGGCCGGGACGACATACACCGGGGCGAACCCGTCGTCGACGTTCACCCCGAGCCGTCCCCACGACTCGCCCTTGTACTTGGCCGGGACCTCGCTGGCGTTGTTGGGCAGGTCGCGGATGTGCCCGATCGACGACTCCACGACGTAGCCGCGGCCCAGAAAGCCCGAGATCGTGCGCGCCTTCGCAGGCGACTCGACGATCACGAGCTTGTGTCGTTCGTCAGCCACGAGGCATTGCTCCACTCGTCCGGATGGTTGGGTCGTTGTGTCGGGGAAACGGTAACGCGCCACCGAAATTCCCCGCGCCGCTCGTCGCGGCCGCGCTCGCCCGCGGTGCACGGGGTCGCTCCCACAGTACGTCCGACACGGGGACTTACCCGGCGAAGGCCTCCGACGGGGCGCGCCGAGGGCGCCGGCTTGCGGGGGAATACCCGTTACGGAGCGATATGCCCGAGTCGGCCGTGCACATCAGCGGAACGACGCAGTCAGCTCCGCTGCTCCGACGTGAGGAACGTCTCGTGCCACGTGTCGGGCGAGGCGAGCTCCGGCAGCGCCGTCTTGTACTGCTCGACGAGCTGGGGCCACTCGGCCGTCAGCCGGGCGTGCAGCGTGATGGACCGCTTCATCAGGGACGCGAAGAGGTCGCGGTCGCGCTTGTACCACGACGCCTCGGTGCCGTCGGCCGACGAGACCAGCGCCGAGTCGAACTGCGACAGCAGCCACCACTTCAGGTCGACGTGCGGGACGTTGGCCTCGGGGTTGTGCCGGGCCATGTCGCGCACCGGGAGGACCTGACGGAGCGCCCCGGCGACCATCGTCTTGCCTCGGGCGAGCCGCCCTGTCGGCGCTGTCGGCTCCTTGCCCCGGCGCGGGGGCTTGCGCCGCTTCGGCGACGGGAAGGCATCGAGGTCGCTCTGCGACCGTGAGTCGTCGAACCGCTTGCGGAGCTCGCGAAGCTCCGGGAGCCGGTTCAGGACGTCGCGGTGCATGCGCTGCGGTCCCTCGAGGATGTCCTCGATCGCCATCAGGCCCATCTCGGCCGGCCCGTACTGCATCGAGAGGAGGTGCTTGACCTGCGTCTCGAAGCTCTCCAGGACCAGCCGGCCGCCGCGTTCGTACGGGGAGTGGAGCAGGGCCGCGACGATGCGGTTGCGACGATGGAAGTACGCCTGCCAGTCGATCGTGTCGTCCTTCTCGTGCCAGGGCACGTGCCACACCGCGACACCGGGAAGCGTGACGGTCGGGTAACCGGCCTCACGGGCACGCAGCCCGAACTCCGCGTCGTCCCACTTGATGAACATCGGCAGCGACAGGCCGATCTCGCGGATGACGGCGGTGGGGATGAGGCACATCCACCATCCGTTGTAGTC
>JAWWPH010000175.1:0-4633 GCA_033850875.1 Nocardioidaceae bacterium
CGGGCGCAACAGGCTCGCGAGTGCCTCGAGCTCGGTGTCCTCGAGCGACCCGAGACCGAAACGGGCGGAGACGAGGTCGCGCGTCGCCGCCTCCACGAGAGACCGGCCGGACGACGTGATCTCGGCCAGGACGGTCCGGCCGTCCGTCGGGTGACGGCGCCGGACGACGTGCCCCGCGTCCTCGAGCCGGTCGACGGTCGACGTCACGGACGTCGGATGTACCTGCAACCGGTCCCCCATCTTGCCCAGCGGCAGCGAGCCGTGGCGGGAGAACGTCAGCAGTACGAGGGCCTCGTAGCGGGCGAACGTGAGGCCGTAGGGCCTCAGGATGTCGTCCAGCTCCGACAGGAGCAGCTGCTGTACGCGCATCAGGCTCGTCACCGCGCGCATCTCGCGTACGCCGTCCCAACGCAGCCGCCACTGCCGAGCGGCCTCCTCGATCGGGTCGAAGGAAAGCGTCCGGTTCGTGGCGATCACCGTCCTCAGTCGTCGGCTCCGCCGGGGCTGACCAGGTCCTGCGAGTCCTTGCCGACGCCTTGCACGACGTCCTGGATCCTGGCGCTGCACTCCGAGGGGTGAGGGATGTACCGGATCTCGCGTAGCGCCTGCTCCTGCGCCGCGGACTCGAAGACGAAGTGCCCGTAGCTCACCGCCTTCGCGAACGGCGACTCGTGGATGCTGTAGTCGACGATCCGCCGGGTCGGCATCGTGGCGAAGCCCCAGCGCACCGGGCCGCGGACCCGGAAGACCCGCCGGTTCGTGATCACGAAGACGTCGGACCTCAACCGCAGGAACAGCCACAAGGCGTGCAGTGCGACGAAGCCGGCAAGCCACAGCGGGATCCACCAGCCCGCCTGAAGCGTGCTGGCCAGGCACAGAGCGAGCAGGATGAGCACGACCACGCACTCGAGCGCCACCTGCCAATAGGCCGCCCAGTGCTTGTACAGCACGAGCTTGACGTGCTCGCCGTCGCGCAGATGGGAGTCCACCGCTGGGTCGACGAGGAACTTCCAGAGGGTCTCGCCGCCGAAGGGGAACCGGCCTGGTACCTGCCCGACCATCGCCAGCTCAGCTGGCGAGCGCGTTGAAGAACTTGATGATGGCGTCGAACGCCGTGGCGATGCCGGAGACGGCCACCTTCACCGCCGATGCCGCGCCTTCGGGCTGGGTCACCAGGTAGAACAACGCAAAGGCGATGACGAGGAACGTGATGCCCTTCTTCGCCGCGTCGGTCATCTGTGCTCCTCGGTACGAACGTCGGTCTACCGACCCGGCCGCCGCCGGGCAGACTGCTCGATTGTCTCGAGCATGTCTAGCAAACCGACGACCCGGCCCGGGTAAGGCGCGCCGCACGCATCACAGCGCGTCGACGAGCCGGTCCGCTGCTGTGTACGGGTCCAGTATGCCCGCGGAGACGTCGTCCGCGAGCGCGTCGAGGTCGGCGTGTCCGTGCAGGTCCCCGAAGCGCCGGCGAAGCGCCGTCACCGCGATCGCCTCGACCTCATCGCGGGCTCTGCGCCGGCGTCGTGCCTCCAGTTCGCCGGTCGACTCGAGCCGCTCCCGGTGCCGCGCGATCGCCGCCACCTCGTCGGCCATGCCTTCACCTGTCGAGGCGACGGTCTTGACGATCGGCGGTCGCCAGTCGCCTGCCTCGAACCCGAGGCTCAGGACCGAACGCAGCTCTCGGACGACGATGTCGGCGCCGTCGCGGTCGGCCTTGTTGACGACGTACACGTCGCCGATCTCGAGGATCCCGGCCTTCGCCGCCTGGATGCCGTCACCCATACCCGGTGCCAGCAGGACGACCGTCGTGTCGGCCAGCCCGGCGACGTCGACCTCCGACTGCCCGACGCCCACGGTCTCGACGAGGACGACCTCGCATCCGGCCGCGTCGAGGACGCGGATCGCCTGCGGCGCCGCCCACGCCAGCCCACCGAGGTGACCGCGGCTCGCCATCGACCGGATGTACACGCCGGCGTCGGTGGCGTGCTCCTGCATCCGGACGCGGTCACCCAGCAGCGCACCACCGGAGAACGGCGAGGAGGGGTCCACGGCGAGCACCCCCACGCGTCTGCCCGCCTGGCGCAGCACCGTCACCAGTGCCGAGGTCGACGTCGACTTCCCCACGCCGGGGGCACCGGTGATGCCGATGACTTCTGCATTGCCGGTGTGCGGCGCCAACCGCTCGGCGACCTCCCGCAGCAGCGGTGAGGCGTCCTCGACCAACGAGATCAGGCGGGCGACCGCGCGGGGGTCGCCGCCGCGCGCTCGAGCCACGAGCGCCTCGACCGACAGCTGGCCCCGGTTGGCGCGACGCCCGACTGTCACGTCCTCGGGACGTGCAGGATCAGGGCATCGCCTTGTCCTCCACCGCCGCACAGGGCGGCGGCACCGGTACCGCCACCGCGCCGAGCGAGCTCGAGGGCGAGGTGCAGCACGATCCGGGCTCCCGACGCGCCGATGGGGTGGCCGAGCGCGATGGCCCCGCCGTTGACGTTGACGCGCTCGGGGTCGAGCCCGAGCTCACGCGTGCTGACGAGCCCCACGGCGGCGAACGCCTCGTTGATCTCGACCAGGTCGAGGTCCGCCGGCGAGCGGTCCTCCCTGGCACACGCAGCTTTGATCGCACGGGACGGCTGTGACTGCAACGACGAGTCAGGTCCGGCGACCTGGCCGTGTGCCCCGATCTCGGCGAGCCAGCGCAGGCCGAGCTCGTCGGCCTTCGCCTTGCTCATGACGATGACAGCACACGCACCGTCGGAGATCTGTGACGCCGAGCCCGCCGTGATGGTGCCGTCGGGGTCGAACGCCGGGCGCAGCTTCGCGAGCGACTCCGTCGTCGTGTCGCCGCGGATGCCCTCGTCCTCCGCGACCACGAAGGGGTCGCCCCGGCGTTGCGGTACCTCGACGGGCACCACCTCGTCGGCGAACAGCCCGTTCTTCCACGCTGCCGCGGCGCGCTGATGCGAGCGCGCGGAGAACTCGTCCTGCTCGGCGCGGCTGACGTGCCGGTCGTCGGCGTTGCGCTGCTCGGTCAGCGCTCCCATGGCCTGGTCGGTGAACACGTCCCACAGACCGTCGTAGGCCATCGAGTCGCGAGCCGTGACGTCGCCGTACCGGTACCCCGCGCGCGAGTTCATCAGCAGGTGCGGCGCGTTGGTCATGGACTCCATGCCGCCGGCGACCACGACCTCGCACTCCCCCGCCCGGATCAGCGCGTCGGCGAGAGCGATCGCGTTGATCCCCGAGAGGCACACCTTGTTGATCGTGAGCGCCGGCACGTCCATGGAGATGCCCGCCTTGACGGCGGCCTGCCGCGCGGGGATCTGCCCGGCGCCCGCCTGCAGCACCTGACCCATGATGACGTAGTCGATGCTGTCCGCTGAGACGCCGGCCTTGTCGAGAGCGGCCTCGATGGCGACGCCTCCGAGGTCGGTCGCGGAGAGGTCCTTGAGCCCCCCGAGGAGCCGTCCGATCGGGGTACGCGCTCCTGCTACAAGAACACTGCCGGCCATCTTCTCCTCCACGGACGTCGAGGGCGTCGGCACCGTTGCCGGCTCGCCCATGCCCGAAGCCTACCCAGCGTGGCCGACGTGCTCATCCGGCGCAGCTTGCCCGGGGTGGCCACCGACGGGGACGATGACCCCATGCTGCCTGCCGAGCTGATCACGGACATCGACCATGTAGGTGTCGCCGTACAGGACCTCGACGCGGCCGTGTCCTTCTATGCCGAGCGGTTCGGATTCGAGGTCGTCCACGAGGAGGTCAACGAGGAGCAGGGGGTCCGCGAGGTCATGCTGGCCGTCGGGACGTCGGGCGCGCGGCTGCAGCTCCTGGCGCCGCTCACGTCGCAGTCCGCCGTGGCGCGGTTCCTCGATCGGTCCGGCCCGGGGCTGCAGCAGCTGGCCTACCGGGTGACCAGCATCGATGCTGCTATGGAGGCCGTACGCTCCGCGGGAATGCGGCTGCTGTACGACGCCCCGCGCCGCGGCACGGCCGGGAGCCGGATCAACTTCATCCACCCGAAGGACGCCGGCGGGGTCCTCGTGGAGCTCGTGGAGCCGCGGGCCTCGGCGCCGGCGACTGTCACCGGGACGCCGGCGGCCGGGCGCACGACGCCCGAAGGCTGAGCGGGACGGTTCGTTCGTGTAAGGCCGTGGCCTCACGAGGTACCCTGCTGTCGGCGGAGCAGACCTATCGATTGAGGTGTCCCATGACCGACAGCCCTGAGGACGACTCCGGACTCTGGTTCTTCCAGGAACGATCCGACCCCGCCAACGACCCCGACGGGCAGCTGTCGGACTCTCAAGAGACCCAGCGCATGCCTGCGGTCGCCCCGGCACCGCCCAGTGCCCCGGCGCAGGCCAGCGCGCCCGCCCAGTCCACTACGCCTGCCCGGTCGAACGCGCCCGCGCAGGCCAACGCCCCCGTGCAGTCCGGCACCCCGGCGCAGACAAACGCCGCGCAGTCGGTCGTCGACCGCGGCGACCAGCAGGCTGCCCAGTCAGCCGCACCGCAGTCTTCCCCGGCGTCGTGGGCTCAACCACCGACAGCGAGGTCGGAGGCGCCGACCGTACCCACCCAGTCACCGGCCACGGCCCCGGCGCAGGCACAGGGACCGGTCATGCCGCCG
>JAWWPH010000204.1:0-2527 GCA_033850875.1 Nocardioidaceae bacterium
CGCCGAAGCTGACGGTGCTGCCGCGGGTGCCGGTACTGCCGGTACTGCCGAGCCTCAGGCGACCGCAGCGGGCGGCGGCGGCCGAGGCGAGTCGGCAACCTCGGAGCCTCCGGCTGCGACACCGCCCGCTGCCAGGCACCGAGCCTCCACGAGCGCTTCCTCGCCGGGGCGCTTCGACCAGGCCCCGGCCGCCGAGCTCAACCTCGCGTCCACGATGCTGCCGATCCTGCTGAAGCGGCTCGGCCCCCAGCTGGTCGCCGTCGTGCTGCTCGTCTGGGTGGTCCGCCGGCGGCGGCGGTCACGGAAAGGCTGACGTCTCGGTCGCCGGCGACGCTCACCGAGTGGTGACGGCTCAGTCGCCGGCGTCGGTGTCCTCGCGGTCGGCGATCGGCATGAGGTGACCGAGTGGCGCCACGACCGCCCCGGACTCCGAGCACACCCAGTGCGGATGTGGACCCAGCTCAGGCTCGATCGAGAGGCTGTGCTCCACGGGGTCGGCGCAGCCCGAGCAGACGGGCCAGCGCCGCGCCTCGTCGAACAGCGCGTCCTGGACGTCCTGGGCGACCAGTCCGTCGACGAACGCCGCACCGCGCTGCCACTGCGCGAGCCACCAGCGCCGGTTGGCGACGCTGTCCTCGACCACGGACACCGTGTGCGGGTCGATCAGTCCCTGCGCCGCCAGGTCGCGCAGGACGAGTGCGCGCGCATTCAGCAGCGGGTCGCCCGACGTCATGGGTTCCATCCTGGCACTCTGTTCAAATGACGACTCGCGAAGGCCGTGCGGGGTTCCTGGAGGTGGTCGTCCTGCACGCCATCGACGCCGAGCGCGCGCAGGAGGGCGGGGCCGATCGGGTCCATGCCTGCGCGTGGGCGGGAGACCGGGCCCGGTCGGTCGAGCCGGCGACGGTCAGCGCGATCGTGCGCGCGGTGGACGTACCGGTACGGGTCACCTTGCGCCTGTCGGACGGATTGACCACCTCCGGAGCCGAACTCACCCGACTGGCCGGGCTCGTGAGCGACTACCTGTCCCTCGGCGTGGAGGGGTTCGCCCTGGGCTTCCTGACCCACGACCTCGACGTCGACGTCGAGGTGTGCGGCGTACTCGCCCAGGCCATGTCGGGAGCGCCGTGGACGTTCGACCGCGCCTTCGACTCCGCCCTCGACGCCCGGCGGGCCTGGCGGCAGGTGAGAACGCTGCCGGGAGTCGACGGCATCCATACCGCGGGCGGGGCGCTCGGGATGCAGACGGGCTTCGACGACCTGGTCGACCTCGCCACCGCCGACCCCTCTTTCGCCGCCGCTGCGATCGCTGCAGGGGGAGTACGCGCCGAGCATGTCCCGTGGCTCGTCCGGGCCGGGATCCGCCGGCTGCACCTGGGCGCCTCTGTGCGCCCCGGCGGGTCGTGGGCCAAGGCCCATACCGACGCCGGCTTCGTACGGTCCTGGCGGCTGCTGCTCGACGACGCGGTGACCGGTCCCGCACTTCGGGGCGGGCGGGCCGGCTGACCCGTGATCCTGATCGATCCGCCGCTCTGGCCGGCGCACGGCCGGCTGTGGTCGCACCTGGTCAGTGACTCGTCCCTGGCCGAGCTGCACGAGTTCGCGGAGCGCCACGGGTTGCCGCGCCGCGGTTTCGAGCGCGACCACTACGACGCGCCGGGGGATCTGTACGAGTCGCTGCGAGCAGCGGGAGCGACCGCGGTGACGTCACGGGAGCTGGTACGCCGCCTGCAGGCGTCGGGGCTGCGCCGGCGCAAGTCCGGCGCCATGGGCAGGCGAGCCCCGGGGCGTGAGCTGTTGCGGCCGGCGCCCCTGCGAGCCGGTGATCTCGTCGCCGTTCCCGCGATGGCAGGCGTCGTGCCCCCGGAGCGGCTTGCCGAGGGCCGGGCCCGGCTCGAGAGCTGGGGGCTGCGCGTACGGTTGGGCGACCATGTGCTGGACCGGCATGGTCGCCTGTCGTACCTCGCCGGGACGGACGCCGACCGGGCGGCAGACTTCGCCGCCGCCTGGATGGATCCGGAGGTGAGGGCCGTGATGCCCGCACGCGGCGGGTACGGGACCCAGCGGGTACTGGACCTGCTCGACTGGCGCCGCCTGGCCGAGGCCGCGCCCAAGCACCTGATCGGCTTCTCGGACGTGACGGCTCTGCACCAGGCGCTCGCCTCGCGCCTCGGGCTTGCGAGCGTCCACTCCCACGTGGTGACGTCGCTCGGTCGGGCCTCACCTGAAAGCGCGGACTCGCTGCGCCGGCTGCTGATGGAGCCGGACCCGATGCGCGAGCTGTTCGAGGACCGCGCCGTCGACGTGGTCGTGCCGGGGCAGGCCCGCGGTGTACTGGTGGGCGGCAACCTGGCGATGCTGGCGAGTGAGGTCGGCACGCCGCTCAGCCGGCCGGCCAGAGGCGGCATCGTGCTGCTGGAGGACATCGACGAGGCGCCGTACCGGATCGACCGGCTGCTCACCCAGCTGCTGCGCTCGGGGTGGTTCGAGGGCGTGCGGGGCATCGTCGCCGGCGAGTTCACCGACT
>JAWWPH010000206.1:0-5491 GCA_033850875.1 Nocardioidaceae bacterium
GCGAACCAGGCGCGCGCCCGGCGCGACCAGAGCATCGCCACCGACACGGCGACGTAGAGGGTCACGACCCAGCCCGTCGGTCCTGCGAAGACCGTCACCAGCACGACAAGTGCTCCGAGCACCGTCAGCGCTATCCGCGACGGGCGGTGCCACCTCAGCACGAAGATCCCGAGCACCACCGACGACACGCTCACCACGCCCATCACCATGATCGCGTACTTCGCGAGGGTGCGGGCGTCATCGATGGTGAGCCCGAGCTTGCGGGCCCGGGGGTCGGCGACCGCCTTGGCGAGAGCGTCGTGCATCTCGGAGCTGTACAGCTGCTGGGCGACGCCGATGAGCAGTACCGTCATGACCGCCCCGCCGATGATGGCCTGCGCGCCCCCGAGAGTCACCTCCCGCGGACGCGAGACCCCGCCGGCCGGGGCCGCGGTCACGCGGGCGTCACCGACAGACCGTCACGGGTGGCGTCGAGGTCCACCTTGACAGTGTCGCCGTCCGACACCTCCCCTGCCAGTAGGGCGCGGGCGAGCGCGTCGCCGATCGAGCTCTGCACGAGCCTTCGCAGCGGACGAGCACCGTAGGCAGGGTCGAAGCCGGTGAGCGCGAGCCACTCACGGGCCGCCTCCGACACCTCGAGCCGAATCCGCCTCGGGGCCAGCCGAGCGGCCAGCTGGTCGACCTGCAGGCCGACGATGCGGCTGAGCTCGTCGGTCCCGAGCGGGTCGAACAGCACGACCTCGTCGAGCCGGTTGAGGAACTCTGGCTTGAAGTTCGCCCGGACGGCCGCCATCACCGCCTCGCTCTTCTTGTCGTCGTCGAGCAACGGGTCGACGAGGAACTGCGAGCCCAGGTTGCTGGTCAGTACCAGCAAGGTGTTGCGGAAGTCGACGGTCCGGCCCTGGCCGTCGGTCAGCCGGCCGTCGTCGAGCACCTGCAGCAAGATGTCGAACACCTCGGGATGCGCCTTCTCGACCTCGTCGAGCAGGACAACGGAGTACGGCCGGCGACGTACCGCCTCGGTCAGCTGTCCGCCTTCGTCGTAGCCGACGTAGCCGGGCGGCGCACCGACCAGCCGGGACACCGAGTGCTTCTCGGAGTACTCGCTCATGTCGATGCGGATGATCGCCCGCTCGTCGTCGAACAGGAAGTCGGCCAGCGCCTTCGCCAGCTCGGTCTTGCCGACACCGGTAGGCCCGAGGAACAGGAACGAGCCGGTCGGCCGGTCGGGATCGGAGATCCCGGCCCGGGCACGGCGTACGGCGTCGGACACGGCCTTCACCGCGGTCTTCTGGCCGATCAGCCGGCGGCCGATCTCGTCCTCCATGCGCAGGAGCTTGCCGGTCTCGCCTTCGAGCAGCCTCCCGGTCGGGATCCCGGTCCAGGCCGCGACGACCTCGGCGACCTCGTCGGCGCCGACCTCCTCGTGGACCATCAGGTCCCGGGTGTCGAGCTGCGACTCGGCGGCAGATGCCTCGCCCAGCTCCTTCTCGAGCGCCGGGATCCGGCCGTAGAGCAGCTCCGACGCGCGAGCCAGGTCGCCGTCGCGCTGGGCGCGGTCGGCCTCCGTACGCAGCTCGTCGATCTGCTCCTTCAGCGCACCGATCCGGTTCAGCCCCTGCTTCTCGTGCTCCCACCGGCTCTCGAGCGCGCGCAGCTGCTCTGCCTTGTCGGCGAGCTCGATCCGCAAGGCCTCCAGCCGCTGTATCGAGGCCGGGTCGTCCTCGCGCTCGAGGGCGAGCTCCTCCATCTTGAGCCGGTCGACGTTGCGGCGCAGCTCGTCGATCTCGACGGGGCTGGAGTCGATCTCCATCCGCAGCCGCGACGACGCCTCGTCGACCAGGTCGATCGCCTTGTCGGGAAGCTGGCGTCCGCTGATGTACCGGTCGGACAGTGCCGCGGCGGCCACCAGGGCCGAGTCGGCGATGGACACCTTGTGATGAGCCTCGTAGCGCTCCTTGAGGCCGCGCAGGATCGCGATCGTGTCCTCGACACTCGGCTCGCCCACGAAGACCTGCTGGAATCGCCGCTCGAGCGCGGGGTCCTTCTCGATGCGCTCGCGGTACTCGTCGAGCGTGGTGGCGCCGATCATCCGCAGCTCGCCGCGGGCGAGCATGGGCTTCAGCATGTTGCCGGCATCCATCGCGGAGTCGCCGCCCGCGCCGGCGCCGACCACGGTGTGCAGCTCGTCGATGAACGTGATGACCTGCCCGCCGGACTCCTTGATCTCGGCCAGCACCGCCTTGAGCCGCTCCTCGAACTCGCCCCTGTACTTGGCCCCCGCCACCATCGCGGCCAGGTCGAGCGACAGCAGCCGCCGGCCTCGAAGGGACTCCGGCACGTCGCCCTTGACGATCCGCTGCGCGAGCCCCTCGACCACAGCGGTCTTGCCCACGCCCGGCTCGCCGATGAGGACCGGGTTGTTCTTGGTACGCCGCGACAGGACCTGTACCACCCGACGGATCTCGCTGTCGCGTCCGATCACTGGGTCGAGCTTGCCGGACTCGGCAGCGGCGGTGAGGTCGACGGCGTACTTCTCCAGCGACTGGTAGGTGCCCTCCGGGTCGGGGCTGGTGACCCGAGCCGAGCCGCGGACGGCCTGGAACGCGCCCGCGAGGGCGTCGGCGGTCACTCCCGCCGCGTTCAGCAGCTCCTTGGCGGGTCCGTCGACCGAGGCGACCGCAACGAGCAGGTGCTCGGTCGACACGAACTCGTCGCCCAGCGACTCAGCCTGCTTCTCGGCGGCCTGCAGCGCGAGGATGGTGCCGCGCGCGTACGACGCAGACGTGACGGTCGATCCGGTGGCCGACGGCAGGCGGCGCAGCGCCGCGTCGACGGCGGGCGTCACACTCGCCGGGTCGACACCCACGGCGCGCACCAGCGCACCGGCGATGCCGTCGGGCTGCGCCAGCAGCGCCGACAGTAGGTGTACGGGCTCGACGGAGGGGTTGCCGGCCGATGAGGCGAGCTCGATGGCCGCGCCGATGGCCTCCTGGCTGCGACGCGTGAACTTGTTGGCGTCCATGAGATTTCCTTAGCTCTGCTGTGCTGTAGCTCTGCTGTGCTGTGGTGCGGGAAAGATGACGTTCAGGGTGAGTCGGCCCGGGGCGCCTTGACGGCACCGCCCGGGAACAGGCTCGCCGAGTAGCGGGTGAGGGCGTCGGCGGGACGCCGCACGGGCAGGTTCGAGATGCCCGACTGCATGGCGGCGGAGAGCTCTGCCTCGAGCTCGGCGACCCGCGAGCGCAACGCGAGCACCTGGTTCTCGAGGTACAGGATGCGGCGCACCCCCTCGATGCCGATGCCCGACGAGGTCAGCTCCGCCACGACCCGGAGCATCTCGACGTCGCGAAGGGAGTACCGGCGCCCGCCGCCGTCGGCGCGCCCAGGGCTGACCAGTCCCATCCGGTCGTAGCTGCGCAGGGTCTGCGGGTGCATGCCCGACAGCTCCGCCGCGACGCTGATGACGAAGACGGGCGCGTCGGGGTTGGTCACGTCGAAGGTGATGCGTGTCTTAGCCACGGACCTTGCCTCCCCGGCCGAGCAGCTCGGCGCGCGGGTCGTGGCCGGCCGCCGCGGTGCGCAACGCCTCGATCGCCGATCTGGACGCGTCGTCGAGGGACTTCGGGGTCTCGACCTCGACGGTGACGAGGAGGTCGCCCAGGGTGCCGTCGCGACGCGTCGCGCCCTTCCCCTTGACCCGGAACGTTCGGCCGTTGTCAGTGCCCTGCGGTATCCGGAGGGTCACCGTGTCGCCCTTGACGGTCGGCACGGCGATGTCGGCTCCGAGGGCCGCCTCGTCGAAGCGGATCGGGACCGTCAGCGTCAGGTTGTCGCCCTTGCGCCCGAACAACGGGTGCTTCGAGACGTGCACCTTGACGAACAGGTCGCCGGCGGGTCCGCCGCGCTCGCCTGGTGCGCCCTTGCCGCGGAGCCTGATCTGCTGCCCGTCCTTGACGCCCGCGGGGATGCGGGCCTGGATCGTGCGGTGGGACTGACCGCGGCCCGACCCGTGACAGACCGGGCACGGGTCGTCGACGACGAGCCCGCGGCCGAGACACTCCCGGCACGGCTCGGTCATCGCGAACACGCCGCCCTGGCTGGAGGTCTGCATTCCGGATCCCTCGCAGCGCGGACACACGCGGGGGATCGTGCCCGCCTTCGCGCCCGTACCGGAGCACGCCGCACAGGCGGCGTCGCTGGACAGGTGCAGGGAGACGGTCCTGCCCTCGAGTGCCTGCTCGAACGTCAGCGAGGTCTCGGACTCGATGTCCTGGCCACGGCGGGGCTGTGCGGAGCGTGTCCGCTGCCCACCGCCGAACAAGCCGCCGAACAGGTCGCCGAGCCCGCCCGCTCCCGCACCGCCGCCACCACCGAAGAGGTCGTTGAAGTCCCGCGGACCCTGACCCGGCGGCGGTACGCGGAAGCCGCCCGACCCGAAGAGGGTGCGCTGCTCGTCGTACTCCTTGCGCCTGTTGGCGTCCGAGAGCACGGAGTACGCCTCCGAGATCGACTTGAAGCGCTCTTCGGCGGCGGCGTCACCCGGCTTGGAGTCGGGATGGTTGGCCCGCGCCAGCTTGCGGTACGCCTTCTTGATGTCCTCGGGGGACGCGTCTTTGGACACTCCGAGGACCTTGTAGAAGTCCTTGCTCGCCCAGTCGGCTGGACTCATGCGCGCCTCCCTTCTCTACTCAGGCGTTGCTGTCGTTGCTGTCGGGGGTCAGGGCATCGAGCTGCTCCACGTCGTCGCCGTCAGTCTCCACCACCGTGGAGTCGTGGGTTGCGGACTCGACCGGCGGTTGCTGCGGCGACTCCTCCGGCTCGGCCACCGCGACCCGGGCGGGCCGGACGATCCGGTCACCGAGGCGGTAACCCACCTGCAGGACCGCCACGCAGACGGGCCCCTCCACGTCGGAGGAGTACGTGTGCATGAGAGCTTCGTGGATGCGGGGGTCGAACTCGTCGCCGACCGTGCCGAAGGAGACCAGGCCGAGCGACGTGACAGTCCGCTCGAGCGAGTCGGCGACCGCCTTGAAGCCTCCCGTGAGCTCCTCGTGCTCGCGAGCGCGGCCGATGTCGTCGAGCACCGGCAGCAGCGACGTCAGCACCGACGCCACGCTGGCCTGCCGGGTGGCCTCGCGGTCACGGTCGACCCGGCGCTTGTAGTTGACGTACTCGGCCTGCAGCCGCTGCAGGTCAGCGGTCCGCTCGGCCAGGGCCGTCTCCAGCTCGCTCACGCGGGTGTCCTTCTCTCCGGCCGAGCCCTGCTCCGCCGGGTTGCTCGTGGTGCTCGTGGTGTCGTCCGAGGAGCCCGCGGGGGCGGGAGCCGCGTGCTGCGGCTCCCGCACCTCGAAGGTCTCCGGGTCGATCCGTCGCCGGTCACGGACGGTCGGTCCGCTCGGCGTGCTGCCCGGATCGCCCTCGTGCTCGGTGTCGGTGCTGCTGCTCACCGGGCCGTCCCGGCGTTGCTGTCGTCGTCGATGATCTCGGC
>JAWWPH010000224.1:0-3000 GCA_033850875.1 Nocardioidaceae bacterium
ACCGGATGTGCTGCCCTGGCGCGGGATCGACGTCGGCTCGCCGTTCGACTACCGCGCACAGTCGATCCTGTACGTCGCCAGGCATCTGCCGACCCCCGGTCGCGACGGCATCGGGGCGGCCCAGATCGAGGAGATCCGTTCTCTCGTGGAGGCGGCGGACGGACGTACGTTGGGGTTGTTCTCGTCGCGTCGCGCAGCCGAGACAGCGGCCGAGGCGGTCCGCGACCTGGCGCCGCACCTGCCGATCCTGTGTCAGGGCGACGGTCAGCTGTCACACCTGCAGGCCGAGTTCGTCGCCAACCCTGCCGTGAGTCTGTTCGGCACGCTCTCGCTGTGGCAGGGACTCGACGTGCCGGGTGAGACGTGCCAGCTGGTCATCATCGACCGCATCCCGTTCCCGCGCCCCGACGACCCGCTCATGTCGGCGCGGAGCCGCGCCGCCGAGCGTGCGGGCGGGAACGGCTTCATGGCCGTGTCAGCGACGCACGCGGCCCTCCTGCTCGCGCAGGGCAGTGGCCGGCTGATCCGGTCCAGGGCCGATCGTGGCGTGGTGGCGGTGCTCGACCCGCGGTTGGTGACCGCGCGCTACGGGCCGTTCCTGCGGGCGTCGCTTCCGCCGATGTGGATGACCTCCGACGGCGAGCTGGCACGTGCGGCGCTTCGTCGGCTCACGTCGCCGCAGCCCGCGACGTCAGAATGAGCCGACTAGACCCGCCGCATCACCGTGACGACCTTGCCGAGGATCGAGGCGTCGGTGCCGTCGATCGGCTCGTAGTTGGCGTTGTGGGGGAGGAGCCACACCTTGCCGGACCGACGTTGCAGGGTCTTCACCGTCGCCTCCCCGTCGATCATCGCTGCGACGATCTCACCGTTCTCGGCGTTGGGCTGCTGCCGCACCACCACGAAGTCGCCGTCGCAGATCGCGGCCTCGAGCATCGAGTCACCTCGGACCTCCAGGAGGAACAAGGTCCCCTCGCCCACCAGCCGGCGCGGGAGCGGGAAGACCTCCTCGATTCGCTCCTCGGCGAGGATCGGACCTCCTGCTGCGATCCGGCCGAGGACCGGCACCAGCACAGCCTCGGGATGGGCGTCACCCACACCCGTGTCGTCGAAGGCGACGTCGCCCGTCTCCTCCGCGGCCCGGCGGACGGAGGTGTCGGGCAGCAGCACTTCGAGTGCACGAGGACGGTTGGGGTCGCGGCGGATGTAGCCCTTGCCCTCGAGGACGCGGAGCTGGTGTGCCACCGACGACGAGCTCGTCAACCCGACCGACAGACCGATCTCGCGCATGCTGGGCGGATACCCGCGCGACTCCACCGAGTCGCGGATGACGGCGAGAACCCGGCGTTGCCTCGGCGTCAGGCCGAGGGCGTCCGGTGGGCCGTCGGGAAGCTCGTGCACGGCTGAGTCGTCCTTGGCGCTGGCCATGTGGGTCACCTTCAGGTCGGTCGGATCGAAACCGGGCGGGCCCTGTGAGCCGGGCTCGCCTCGATGACCTGACGGTAAACCTGCGCGCCGACACTTTCAAACACCTGTTCGAATCGGCGTGTCGTCAGACGGAGCCCGGTTCCGCGCCCTCCGATGGCGACTCGAGCCGGCTCAGAGCGGAGGCGAGGCTCACCTTCGCGTTGTCCGCGAGCTTCTCCAGCGGCGCCCGGAGCACGACCTGCAGGAGCTTCGCCAGCCCCTTGAACTCGAACTGTGCGGTGTACAGCACCTCGGTGCCACGCTCGACGGACTGGACCAAGATGTGGTCGGTCGACGTCACCGTGCGGTTCTCGCCTCGCAGCACGATCAGCCGGTCAGGTTCGAGCTCGACCACTTCATAGGTCAGCTCGGTCTCGAGCCCCATGAACTTCGACGTGTTCGCATAGGTGGTACCCACCCCGCCGTCGCCCTGGAGCATCGAGCACCTCACCGTACCCGCGTCCCACTCGACGGCGTTGGTGAAGTCGGAGAGGTACGTGTAGACGCGATGGACGGACGGCTGGACGACGACAGCACGCTGAACCAGGATCACGCCTCCCACGCTACCCGCGCCGGCTCAGAGGACACCGAAGCACGCCTCGGGAGGTCGCGGGCTCTCACGAGGGCTCTGGAAAGTGTCGCCCGCCACTGCTAGCGTTCGCACATGTGTTCGATCGAACGTATCTTCGGTTTCATGCTGGCAGTGCGCCGCCTCGCTGCTGAGGTGCTCAGAGCGGTCTGGACCGCCGAACTGTCGGCGCGCCCCGATAGACCTGCTCCCAGCACACGACGCGCGTACGAGTCAGGGCCGCTCGGGCCGGCTCAGCTTCCTGGAGGTCACCAATGAGCAGCATGGTCATCGATGTCGAGCAGGTCGACAGTTCCCTCGGGCGACCCAGCCCCTCGCGAGATGTCGCTGGACGGTCCCGGCGGGCCGAGGGTCGAGGCCGACCCGCGCGACCCCGGCCCAGCACGGCGACCGGCGATCCTCCACTACGGCTGACTCGACGTGGACGCCTGGTCGTCGTGCTGGTCGTGCTGGCGCTGGCCTACGCCGGGCTGACGATGGTGAGCGCACCGGCGGCCTCCACCGGTCAGGTCCGTCATGTCCGCGCCCAGACGGTCGTCGTGACGCCGGGAGAGACACTGTGGGACATCGCCAGGTCGGTCGCGCCGAACTCGGACCCCCGAGACGTGGTCGCGGAGATCGTCGACCTCAACTCCCTGACCGATCCGGGTGCCATCCGAGTCGGCCAACCCCTGGACGTGCCGGCGCAGTAGCAGTCCTGCGAGCTCTCGCAGCGCCCCTCGACCCGGCGCAGTGAGTAGCGCGCGCCGCCCCTCGACCCGGCGGAGCGCGGTGAGCGGGTCAGCCGCTCCACAGTGGCTGACCCGCTCTTCGGGGTCTGGGAACTGCTCAGTGCGGCTGACGCAGCGCGCCGACGGAGCTGAGGGCATTAGGGCAGCAGGTGGCGAGCTGTGAGTGCCGCCCGCACCTTCCCCAAAGAGCCGGTGGCGATGAATCCGTGCCTG
>JAWWPH010000234.1:0-5829 GCA_033850875.1 Nocardioidaceae bacterium
TCGAACCAAGCGCCCATCGCGACCTCTGGGCCGGCGGTACTCACGTGCCACCGGGCCGATCAGCGTACGACGAGCGTGCGCAGGTCGTGGGACCCGTCGGCTCGAGCCGCCTCGAAGTAGAACCGCGTGCCGCCGTCGGGCAGCCGGACGGCGTTCGCGTAGCGCAACGCGCCGTCGCCGAACGGCGACCTTGCGAGCGGCTCGTCGCTGATCGACTCCAGCCGGCCGTCGACGTCGACCGCCATCCCGGTGGTCTCGAACCAGTTCTGAGCGGCCGTCGCACGCCCGTCGTACAGGACCCGCAGCGGGTTCTCCTCGAGGATCGCCGTGACCCGGGCGCCGCGGGCATCCCACTGACCCGGCCGGGGCATGAGGACCTCGCGCTCCAGCTGCCAGTCGAGACCGGTGGCGCTCGTCGCGTACCAGGTCGTCATGCGATCCTCGGCCCCCGGCTGGTCGAGCGGGTGCCTGCAGACCCACATCCGCCAGCCGCTCTCGTCCGCGGTCACCACCGGGTCCTTGAACGCCTGCACGTCGTTGCCGGGTAGGACGATGCGGCGCCGCCCTCGAGGCAGCTCGGACGGGGTGTCGGCATCGACCGCCTCGATCCACCAGTGCTTGGTCCCTGGCGTGGCGCAGCTCAGGTAGATCCGCCAGCCACCCTCCGGGCGCGGCAACAGAGCCGGCCGCTCGAACGACTCGGCACCGAATTGCTCCCGAGGCAGCTCGGCGACCGTCGTGAAGTCGACCCCGTCGTCGGACCGTGCGACCACCGTTGCCACGCCGCGTCCGACGGACAGCGGACGCCTGACCCGGTACGCCAGCCAGTACACGCCGTCGACGAGAACCACGGACGAAGCACCTGACCAGTTGCCCGGTCCGCTGCCCGGAGGCGGGAGCACGACTTCGGACTCGTCGAAGGTGGGCAGCGTCAGGACAGTCGTCATGACACAAACTCTACTAGATGACTCGACAATGAGTGACGATACGTCCCAACTTGCCGACCGTGTCACTCCGAGCCGACGGCCTCGGGCTGCCTGGCCTCCGATCGACCCTCGCTCTGGCTCTCCGCGCGCCGCCGAGAACCGAGGAGATCGGCGAGCCCGATCAGCAGCGCCCCCACGACGAAACCGGTCGTCGTACGCAGGCCGAGCGTAAAGGCAGCGGCGACGTCGTGGCTCGACGCGAGCTTGGAGAAGAACTGCGCCAGCACCAGCGCCACACCGATGGCAGATCCGACGCGTTGGGCCGTCTGCAGCATGCCGCCTCCCGAGCCGGCATAGCGGGGGTCGACCTCGGAAAGCGAGATCGTCACGTTGGGCGAGATGACAAGTCCGGTACCGAAGCCGGCAACGAGCAGCGACGGTGCGAGCATCCAGCCGTTAACGTCGGAGATCGACGACACCGTGACGTCGAGCCCCACCAGGCCGAGGGCGGACACGAGCAGGCCCACGACCACGAGGGCCCGACCGAACTGGTGGACGAAGCGTCCGCCCAGGGCCGCCGCGACCGCGGAGCCGATCGCGAAGGACGTCTGCGTGAAACCGGCCTCGAGGGCGGAGTACTGCAGGCCGGTCTGCAGGTACAGCGTGAGGACCAGGAAGATCGAGGTGAACCCGGCGAAGAAGGCCGTGCCCAGTGCGACGCCGAGCACGTACGACCGCACCTTGGCCAGCCGCAGCTCCACCAGGGTCTCGCGACCACGGTCATTCCACCTTCGCTCCCATCCGACGAAGAGCGCGAGGAGCGCGGCCGAGGGCGCCAGCAGCCACCACGGCCGCGACGACAGCGAGGACTCGCCACCCTGGACGAGCGGGTACATCGCCAGCAGCACCGCAGCCGCGAACAGCACGACGCCGACCGGGTCCAGCGACGGTGAACCGCTCTGGTCGGGGGCGGGAAGCAGCCGGCGTACCAGCAGCAGCGCGACGATGCCGACCGGCACGTTGACGTAGAACACCAGTCGCCAGCCGTTCGCGTCGCCGCCCAGGTGGACGAGCAGGCCTCCGAGAAGCGGGCCGATGGCGGTAGAGATTCCGACGGTCATGCCGAAGAGCCCGAAAGCCTTGCCTCGCTCCCGACCGGAGAACATCGTCTGGATGAAACCGGAGACCTGCGGGGAGACCATGCCGGCACCCAGACCTTGGAGGACCCGGCAGACGACGAGCCAGGTGGGGCTCTGCGCGGCACCGCAGGCCGCGCTCGCCAGGGTGAAGACCGCGAGACCGAACGCGAAGACGCCACGTCTGCTGCGGGCGTCACCGACTCTGCCGGCAGGCACCAGCGCGATCCCGAAGGCCAGCGCATAGCCGGCGACGATCCACTGCACGGCGCTGGCGCCGGCTCCGATGCCGGTACGGATCGTCGGCAACGCCACATTGACGATGCTCACGTCCAGCAACGTCATGAACCCCGCGACGAGACACAGTGCCAACGCCCCCCAGCGGCCACCGCCGGAGCCCTTCGTCGAGGGATCTACGGGCTTTACATGCTTACCGTGAGGCGTCACCGGGGTGCCCGGTGGCTTCTCGAAGCGGTCATGGTCGCGTCGGGACCTCGCCAGCCATACCGTGGGTCCTGCCAGGCGACCCAGTCACCATCGAGCGGCCCCCCGGGGGGCAACGCATCCTCGTCATGGTGGCGACGGTACCCACTCGCGCCAGGCAGGAACGCCGGCAGAACTATGCACCTGGGGCTGCCGCCGAACCCCGTACCTAGGGAGCGTCGGTGGTGCCCTGAGTGGCTCCCGAGTCGGTCGCCTCACGCTCGTGCGACTCACGCAGTGACGAGTCGCCGCTCTCCTGCCGGTCGTCATAGCCACCGGCCGCGTAGTCGCCCGCCTCGTGGTCGGCGTCGGCCGAAGGCGGCTGCGGGTCGTCGGGCCGTCCGCTGGGAGGTTCGGTCATGACGGCAGCATGGCCCCAGAGGGCGGCATGGTCAACCGGTGACCACTTCGAGCGGCGTACACCGCAGCCGCTCCGGTGCGCCTGACCCCTCGACGGGAAGGACGTGACTCGTCGGCGGGAGCGACCGGACTCCTCGACGGGAACAAGTGACCCCTCACCTGGGAGCAGGTGACGGGCGCGGGGAAGGACGTGACTCCTCGGTGGGACGTTCGCGCGTGAGTAGGGCCCTGCCGGGTCACGCGGCCGACGAGCATCGGCCGGGAACGACCGTGCACCGCGGCGGACCCATCTCGGCAGGTGGACGGTCGGGAGCGGGTACCGCGCCTACCCCTAACCTAGTAGAGGCTTCAACTAGATCAGGAGGACAACGCATGAACATCGCACGTCTCGCGGCCCGGTCCATCATCGGCGGGCTCTTCATCGGACACGGCACCCAGAAGCTCAAGGGGTGGTTCGGCGGGCCAGGGCTTCAAGGGACCGAAGGGATGATGCACGCGCTGGGCATGCACCCGCCGCGCCGCAACGCGCTGGCCGCCGGGCTGACGGAGACCACCGGCGGTGCACTCCTGCTCGCCGGCCTCGCCACCCCGCTCGCGAGTGCCTCGTTGATCGGCACCATGATAACCGCCATTCGTAAGGTCCACCTCCCCAACGGTCCCTGGTCCGCCAACGGTGGCTACGAGTACAACCTGGTGCTCATCGCCGCCTTGCTGGCGATCGCCGAGGACGGTCCGGGCGACATCTCCCTCGACGCCGCGCTGGGCCGCCAGCTCACCGGCACCAAATGGGGGATCGCCGCACTGGCGTTGGGCGCGGCGGCCTCCACGGCAGTGATCGAGGCCGGCCGTCGTGCGGCACCCGACACCGTCGACGCGGACGCCGACGCGCACGACGTCTCGCCCGCCGGCGACACCGCGGGGGACCCGGTCAGCGCCAACTGATCGGTCTGTGCGTAACTGAGCACATGGACGGGTCGCCGTGACGGGAAGGGCAGTACTGGTCACCGGCGGCGCCCGCGGGATCGGGCGTGCCATCTCGCTGGCGTTCGCCGAGCTCGGCGACCAGGTCGCGGTGCACTACGGGTCGTCCGGCGAGGCGGCCGCGGAGCTGCTCGCGACGCTGCCGGGATCGGGGCATGCGTCGGTGCAGGCCGACATGCGGTCCGCCGAAGAGGTACGCGCCGCGGTCGACGACGCAGCGGCCAGGCTGGGCAGGCTCGACGTACTGGTCAACAACGCGGGCATCTTCGTCCACCACCCGCCCACGTCAACGTCGTACGAGGACTGGCAGGCGGTATGGACGGACACCCTGGGCACCAACCTGGTCGGAGCCGCCAACGCCACCTTCTGCGCGGTCCCTCATCTGATTGCCGCGGGCGGTGGCGCCATCGTCAACGTCTCGAGCCGTGGCGCCTTCCGGGGTGAGCCGAAGTCGCCCGCATACGGCGCGTCGAAGGCCGGCCTCAACGCCTTCGGGCAGTCCATGGCCAGGGCGCTCGCGCCACACGGGATCAGCGTCGGCACGGTCGCGCCGGGATATGTGCAGACCGAGATGGCCCGGTCGGTGCTCACCGGGCCCGAGGGCGATGACGCCCGCGCCCAGTCGCCCTTCGGCCGGGTGGCGCGCCCGGAGGAGGTCGCCGCCGCCGTCGTCTGGTTGGCATCGCCCGATGCGCGGTTCTCCAGCGGCACCATCATCGACGTCAACGGCGCCTCCTACCTGCGCAGCTGAGTCGCCGGACGAGACAACACCACGGCCGGCCTCGCGCTGGCCGGCCGAGCACCACGACGCTCGTCGTACGTGTGAGATCCTTCCGCGAGCGAGTCCTGTCCCGGTCGACGGGCCGGGCCCGAGACGAGGAGGATGACGCACCGTGGCGGTTATCTGTGTCGACGCGGGCACGACCATGGTCAAGGCGATCGGGTACGACGACGAGGGCAACGAGGTCGCCGTCGCCCGATCAGGGGCCACCGTGCTGCGTCCGGCGTCGGGCTGGGCCGAGCAGGACATGGACGCCGTCTGGGACGCGGTCGTCCGGACCGTTCGCGACGTGGTCGAGCAGCTCGACTCCGACGTGTCCTTCGTCGCGTTCACGGGCCAGGGTGACGGGAGCTGGTTGGTCGACGCCGACGGCAACCCCACCGGGCCGGCGATCTTGTGGAACGACGGCCGTGGGGCCGACATCCTGGACCGCTGGACGAGCTCGGGCGTGCTCGACCGGGCCTTCCGGATCAACGGCTCCTTGACGTCGTCGGGCATGCCGAACGTCATCTTGAGCTGGCTGCACAGCGAGGACCCGGACCGGCTCGCTCGCTCGGCAGCGTCCTTGACGTGCGGTGGCTGGCTCTTCGCGCGGATGACCGGCGAGCTGGCGATCGACTCCTCGGACGCGTCCGCCCCTTTCATGGACATCCGTACCCGCGAGTACTCTCCTGAGCTGCTCCGCACGTACGACATGGAGTGGGCCGAGCCCTTGCTGCCGGAGCTGCGCACGGACGACCGCCGGGTGGGCGCGCTCACCACGCACGCCGGGCAGCAGCTGAGCCTGCCGGCCGGCACCCCCGTCGTCATGTCGTCCTACGACATCGCGTCCACGGCGATCGGAGTCGGTGCCGTGCAGGAGGGGCAGGCCTGCTGCATCCTCGGCACGACGCTGTGCACGGAGGTCGTCACCGACCAGGTGGTCCTCGGCGACGAGGCCGCCGGAATCACCGTCGCGCTGGGACTGCCGGGCAAGTACCTGCGCGCGCTTCCGACGCTTGCGGGCACCGAGGTGATCTCGTGGTCGTGCCGACTCCTCGGCCTCGACGACCCCACCCGGCTCAGCGAGCTCGCCGAGTCCGTCGCCGTTGGCGCGGGCGGACTGGCGTTCCTCCCGTACCTGTCACCGGCCGGCGAGCGCGCGCCCTTCCTCAACCCGTTG
>JAWWPH010000263.1:0-6024 GCA_033850875.1 Nocardioidaceae bacterium
CCGTCGCGGTACTTGTCGTTCCACTCACACCACGGCGACGGGAACCGCCCGACGAGGTACCCGGAGTCGGTGGCGTCCCAGGGCTCGGCGATGAGCTTGACCTCGCGCAGCACCGGGTCCTGGTGCACCGCGGTCAGGAACGGCGCCCGCAGGTTGACGAAGCCGCGGGCTCCCCGCGCCAGGGCCGGGGCCAGGTCGAACCGGAACCCGTCGACGTGCATCTCCCGCACCCAGTACCGCAGCGAGTCCATCACCAGCTGCAGGACCTGCGGCTCGGCGGCGTCCACGGTGTTCCCGCACCCGGTGACGTCGACGTACTCCTCCCCGGTCGGGTCGTGGCGGTAGTACGCCGCCTCGTCGTAGCCCCGGAAGCACAGCGTCGGCCCGTACCGGCCGCCCTCGGCGGTGTGGTTGTAGACGACATCGAGGATCACCTCGATACCGGCGGCGTGCAGGTCCTTCACCATCTGCTTGAACTCGCTGACCTGCTCGCCACGGCTGCCGGTGCTCGAGTACGCCGCGTGCGGGGCGAAGAAGCCGATGCTGTTGTACCCCCAGTAGTTGGTCCGGCCGTGTGCGGTCAGACCAGGCTCCGACACGAAGTGGTGTACGGGCAGCAGCTCGAGGCTGGTGACTCCCAGGTCACGCAGGTAGCCGGTCACCGTGGGATGGCCCAGCGCCGCGAAGGTGCCGCGTTGCCCCTGTGGCACGTCGGGATGCAGCCGCGTCAGGCCCCGCACGTGCGCCTCGTAGATGACCGTTCGGCCCCAGGGCACGTCGGGGCGCCGGTCGTCGCCCCAGTCGAAGTCGTCGTCGGCGCCGACGACGACGCTGCGGGGCACGTACGGCGAGGAGTTCCCGGGGTTGCGCCCCGGGAGGGCACCGCGTACGGCCAGCGTCGGGTGCGGGCTCAGCCCGCCGTCGACGGCGCGGGCGTACGGGTCCAGCAGCAGCTTGTCCGCGTCGAAGACCTGGCCGGCTCCGGGGTGCCAGGGGCCCTCGACCCGGAACCCGTACCGGGACCCGGGACCGGCCCCGGGGACGTAGCCGTGCCAGACACCGAGCGTGCGCTCACCGAGGCCGAGCCGTCGCTCGCTGCCGTCGTCGTCGAAGAGACAGAGCGTCACGGCCGTCGCAGCGGGTGCCCAGACCGCGAAGTTGGTGCCGGAGCCGTCGTTCGTCGCGCCCAGGTCCTGATGGCGGCCGGGCCACAGATCGGCCGGGGTCGCGGTCGTCGTCATGACAGCCATCCTGCCGGTCGGGTGGGCCTCGGGCGACCCGGCCGGTCCGATACCCTCGCCGTCATGGCGGAGTACGTGCGGCTCGAGGTCGCGTCGGGGGTCGCCACGCTGAGGCTGGACAGGCCCCCGATGAACGCTCTCGACGCAGCGATGCAGGACGCGATCCGAGACGCTGCGGACGAGGCAGCCGACCGCGACGACGTACGCGCCGTCGTGCTGTACGGCGGCCCCAAGGTGTTCGCCGCCGGGGCCGACATCAAGGAGATGGCCACCTTGTCGTACCCCGCCATGGTGCAGCGCTCGGGGAAGCTGCAGGCCGCGTTCAACGCCGTCGCGCGGATCCCGAAGCCCGTGGCGGCTGCGGTCACCGGCTATGCGCTCGGCGGCGGGTGCGAGCTGGCGCTGTGCGCCGACGTGCGGTTCGCGGCCGACGACGCGCGGCTCGGGCAGCCCGAGATCCTGCTCGGCGTCATCCCGGGGGCGGGGGGCACGCAGCGGCTGTCGCGCCTGGTCGGCCCGTCGCGCGCCAAGGACCTCATCTTCACCGGTCGGTTCGTCGTGGCGGAGGAGGCGCTCGCCATGGGGCTCGTCGACACCGTGGTCGCGCCGGAGGCCGTGTACGACGCGGCGCTGGAGTGGGCCGCCGGTTTCGCCGAAGGTCCCGCGCTGGCGCTGCGCGCCGCGAAGGAGGCGGTCGACCGGGGCCTCGAGGTCGACCTCGAGACGGGCCTGCAGATCGAGCGTCAGCAGTTCGCGGCCCTCTTCACGACCGAGGACCGCACCACCGGGATGGCGTCGTTCCTGGAGAACGGTCCGGGCAAGGCGGTCTTCGAGGGTCGCTGAGGCAGCGCAGGCAGCGCAGGTACCCTCGGCAGGATCGCTGCCGGGCGACGGACGGCACAGGAGGGGTCACCGGGCCATGAGGATCGCGGTATGCGTCAAGTACGTTCCCGACGCGAGCGGGCACCGTACGTTCGGGCCCGACGACACCGTCGACCGCGTCGGGGTCGACGGCATGCTGTCGGAGCTCGACGAGTACGCGGTCGAGGAGGCGCTCAGGATCCGCGACGACCTCGGCGGCGAGGTGGTCATCGTGACGACGGGTCCTGAGCAGGCGCGCGCCGCCATCTTGAAGTCCCTCCAGATGGGTGCCGACGCGGGGGTACACGTGCTCGACGACGCGATCCACGGGTCGGACGCCGTCGGGACGTCGTACGTGCTCGCCAGAGCTCTCGAGCGCCAAGGTGCCGACCTCGTCATCTGCGGGATGGCCTCGACAGACGGGTCCATGGGCGTGGTACCGGCCATGCTCGCCGAGCGGCTTCGCCTGCCGCAGGTCACGCTCGCCTCCGAGGTGACCGTGGACGGCTCGACGGTACGGATCCGGCGCGACGGTGACGCTGCCACGGAGGTCGTCGAGGCCCGCCTGCCGCTGCTGCTCAGCGTCACCGACCAGTGCAACGAGCCGCGCTACCCGTCCTTCAAGGCCATCATGGCGGCGAAGAAGAAGCCGGTGGAGGTCCTGACCCTCGCCGACCTGGGCATCACCGCCGACGAGGTCGGGCTCGACTCGGCCTGGACCCGGGTCGTCTCCCACCAGGAGCGTCCCCCGCGCAGCGCCGGCACGATCGTGACCGACGACGACGGAGACGGCGCGCGTCAGCTCGTCGACTTCCTCGCCGGCCAGAAGTTCATCTGAGAGAGGCGACCCACGCATGAGCGAGGTGCTGGTGCTCGTCGACCACGTCGACGGCGCCGTCCGCAGGACGACGGCGGAGCTGTTGACGCTGGCGCGGCGCCTGGGGGAGCCGTCGGCCGTGTTCGTCGGGTCCGGGGCGGACGCGGCCCAGGGCTCGCTCCGCTCGTACGGCGCGGAGAAGATCTACGTTCTCGACGCCCCGGAGCTCCGCGACTACCTCGTCGTCCCGAAGGTGGAGGCGCTCGCGGCGCTGATGGACGCCTCGTCGCCTGCCGCGGTGCTGCTGGTGTCGGGCGGCGAGGGCAAGGAGATCGCCGGCCGGCTCGCCATCAGGACCGGCTCCGGGCTGATCACCGACGCCGTCGACGTTCGGGTCGGTGACGCCGGGCCCGTTACGACGCAGTCGGTCTTCGCCGGCAGCGTCACGGTGACGGCCGAGGTGACGCATGGTGTGCCGGTGATCTCCGTCAAGCCCAACTCGGTGACACCCGAGCCCATGGACGGCGCGGCGGTGGTGGAGCCGGTGAGCGTCTCCGTGAGCGACCTGGCGAAGACGGCGAGGATCGTCGAGCGCCGTCCGCGGGAGTCGACCGGCAGGCCGGAGCTGACCGAGGCGGCCATCGTGGTGGCCGGCGGGCGCGGTACCGGCGGGGACTTCGGCCCGGTCGAGGCTTTCGCCGATGCGCTGGGTGCGGCCGTCGGGGCGTCGCGCGCCGCGGTCGACTCGGGCTGGTACCCGCACGCCTACCAGGTCGGCCAGACGGGCAAGACGGTGTCGCCGCAGCTGTACGTCGCCACGGGCATCTCCGGCGCCATCCAGCATCGGGCGGGTATGCAGACGTCGAAGACGATCGTCGCGGTCAACAAGGACCCCGAGGCGCCGATCTTCGACCTGGTGGACTTCGGCGTGGTCGGCGACCTGCACAGCGTCCTGGCGGAGGCGACGCAGCAGGTCAACGCCCGCAAAGGCTGAGGACGGCGCTGGCACGACGGCCGACGACGGCGCGCCGAGCAGGGCGGTGCGCACGCTCATCGACGCCGGCTCAACGCCGGGGACGGCGCCGCGTCAGCCGGGGAGCATGCGGGCCACCCCCGCGCTCGCCGTCGCCCGATGCCGCGGCGGCGGCGATGAGCGCCCCGAGAGCTCCGAAGCGGCAGCGGTGACAGCGGCCACCGTCAGCACCGAGGGCCAGGCACCGAGCTTCTTGGCCAAGGGGTGCGAGCCTCCCATGGCGGTGAGGTACAGCGCCGACAGGCCGGCGGCCGCGACGCCGCCGGAGCGACGGGCCCACTCGCGCGCGCACCACGCCCCGGCGACCGCGAAGACCGCGCCGCCGGCGTTGCGGTGTCCGGTGTAGCGGGCGAGTGCGAACCCGCCGACCAGGCCCGCGGCGGAGACGGTCGACGGGGTGATCACGTACTGGTAACGCATACGTCAACGTTAGTGCCTGTGAGTGACAGCAGGCTGCCGGACCAGCGCTGTCGCAGCCACCGGTCATGGGTGGCGACGAGGACGGTGCCGGCGCTGTGCCCCAAGGCGTCCTCGAGCTCGCTGGCGAGCACGAGGGAGATGGAGTTGGTCGGCTCGTCGAGCAGCAGCAGGTCCGGTCGCCGCGCCACCATCACGGCCAACGCGAGCCGACGCTGCTGGCCGACGCTCAGCACCCCGACCGGCCGGCTCAGCTCCCGTGGGTGCAGGAGCCCCAGCTCGCCGAGAGGCACCGGCGCGCCCGTCAGCTGCCCGTACACCTGGTGCGGGGTGAGACCGGGACGGCTGAACCGCACGTCCTGTGGGAGCAGGGCGACCCGCCGCGACGACACGTCGACGCTGCCCGAGTCCACCGGCAGCCGGCCCGCCAGGACGGCGAGCAGGGTCGACTTCCCCGAGCCGTTCGGTCCGGTCACCAGGAGGTGCTCGCCGGGGCCGACGTCGAGCCGCGGCAGAGTGAGACGCCCCGGGACCACGAGGTCGCGGACCCTCACCGTCGCCGCCCTTGCCTCGCCGCCGGTCAGGGGGTGCGCGAACGACAGCTGCCGCGGAGGCTTCGGTACCGGGTCGCGGAGCAGCTGGTCGATACGGTGCCCGACGTCTCGAACCCGCCTGCTGACGGTCGCCTGCACCTTGGCTCCCTTGAAGTTGTAGATGAACTTGTCGCCGTCCCTCGGTGGCCGGTCGTGGGCCACTCGGCGGGCAGTCGTCCTCTCCGCGCGGCGAAGGGCGTCCAGCTCGTCCTGCTCCGCTGAGAACGCCGCTTCCCACCGCCGCCGGGCCGCCCGCTTGGCATCCAGGTAAGGCGAGAACCCTCCGGAGTAGCGGTTCCCGCCCGTCCCGTCGACCCCGAAGTGCGACGGATCGAGGTCGAGGACCTCTGCGCAGACCCGGTCGAGGAGTACCCGGTCGTGGCTGGCGACCACGACGACGCCCGGTAGCGCTGCGAGGAGCTGCTCGAGGAACTCCATGGCGGCGTCGTCGAGGTGGTTCGTGGGCTCGTCGAGCACCAGGCACTCGGGCTGCCGGACCACGAGCGCTGCCAGCGCCAACCGGGTGCGCTCGCCTCCTGACAGGGTCGACACCGGGCGCGAGCGCGGCAGGGCGCCGACACCGAGTCGCGCCGATGCCTGCTCCGCCCGCCACCCGGCATCCCAGGCGCCATGGTGCTCGGCCCAGGCCAAGGTCTCGGTGTACGCGGTCGCGGCCTGGGCGTCGTCGAGCCGCTCCGCGAGTCGTTCGAGCCTCGCGACCGCCTCGTGAAGGGGGGCGAGGGCGTCGGCGAGCGTGCCGGCGACCGTCGAGTGCCCGGGCAGGATCGGCTCCTGCGGCAGGTAGCCGAGGTCGTGAGGCCGAGTCACGGTGCCCGAGTCCGGCTCGTCGATCCCGGCCAGCAGCCTCAGCAGCGTGGACTTGCCCACGCCGTTCTCGCCGACCACCCCGACGGGTCTGCCGGGGCTGGCGACGAAGTCCAGGCCGTCGAGGACGGAGCGGTCGGCGAACGTACGTGACAGGTCGGTCGCGACCAGGGGGAGAAGTGAAGACATCAGGGACACCGTCGGTCTCGGTGTGAGCTCGCCGGGCGGCGCCGCGGG
>JAWWPH010000243.1:0-6014 GCA_033850875.1 Nocardioidaceae bacterium
CCAGACGGCCATGGCGGCGGCTGGTGTCGACGGCCTGATCGTGAGCCCCGGTTCGGACCTGCGCTACCTCAGCGGCTATGCCGCGACCGCGCTGGAAAGGCTGACGGCCCTGGTGCTACCGGTAGCCGCCGACCCTGTGATCGTGGTCCCCGGGCTCGAGCAGGCGGAGGCGTCCCGGTCGCCTGCGGCCCTGCTCGGGATGGCGGTCCTGACCCACGGCGAGACCGACGACGCGCACGCTCTGGCGATGGCTCAGCTGCCGGCTGCCGCGAGGATTGCGGTCGACGACCATATGTGGGTGACGCGGCTCTTCCAGCTGCAGTCGGCGGCACCGGAGGTCCACTGGCGCCCGGCCGGCCGGCTGCTGTCGGACCTGAGGATGCGCAAGGGCAGTGACGAGATCGCGTCCCTGCGCGCGGCAGGTGCCGCCATCGACCGGGTACATGCGCGAATGGCGGAGTTCCTGCGTGTCGGCCTCACCGAGCGGGACGCCGCGCGTCTCATCGCCACGGCCATCGTCGAGGAAGGGCATGTCAGCGCCGACTTCGTGATCGTCGGCTCGGGTCCCAACTCGGCGTCACCGCACCATTCCGTCTCCGACCGTCGCCTGGAGCGCGGCGACTCGGTCGTCGTGGACATCGGCGGCTCGACCGTGGACGGGTACTGCAGCGACTCCACCCGCACGTACTGTGTCGGTACCGAGCCCGACCCCGGCGTGACCGCCTACTACGACATCCTCCGGGAGGCGCAGCTGGCGCAGTGCGACTTCGCACGGCCGGGCGTCACCGCCGAGGCGGTCGACCGGGTGGGCCGGGAGGTTATCCGCGAGGGCGGGTACGGAGACGCGTTCATGCACCGTACAGGTCACGGCATCGGCCTGGAGACCCATGAGGAGCCGTACATCGTCGAGGGCAACAGCCTGGTGCTCGAGCCGGGAATGGCGTTCTCGATCGAGCCGGGCATCTACCTGACCGGACGGCACGGCGCCCGGATCGAGGACATCGTCGTCACCACCGACGACGGGATCGAGCGGCTCAACACGACCAGCCGGGCGATGACCGTCGTGGACGGCTGATGGAGGACGTCGACCGGCAGATCTGCCAGCTGCTGTCCGCTGACGGACGGATGTCGTTCACCGAGCTGGGCAAGCAGACCGGCCTGTCCACCTCGGCGGTACACCAGCGGGTGAAGCGGCTCGAGCAGCGCGGCGTGGTGCGGGGGTACCACGCCAGTATCGACTTCGCGGAGGTCGGCCTGCCGCTGACGGCGTTCATCTCGATCCGGCCGATCGACCCGTCGCAGCCCGACGACTCGCCGATCCGGCTCGCGGAGATCTCAGAGATCGAGGCATGTCACTCGGTGGCCGGCGACGAGTCGTACATCTTGAAGGTACGCGTGGCCGAGCCGAGCGACCTCGAGGCGCTGCTGGCCCGGATCCGGCTGGCGGCGAACGTCTCGACGCGGACGACGATCGTGCTGTCGACGCCGTACGAGGACCGTCCGCCCCGCTTCTGACGGTTACTGCACGCTTCGCGACGGTGTGTGGGCTCGAGGGGCGGGTGCGCTCACGGGAACAATGATTTGCGCCCGGTCGACGCGACTTTTGCGCCCACTCGACGCGACTTTTGCGCCCGGTCGACGCGGCTTTTGCGCCCGGTCGACGCGGCATTTGCGCCCGGTCGACGCGACTTTTGCGCCCGCTCGACGCGCCGGGTCAGGCGACCGGGAGGGCCTTCTGCGACTCCGCCGCGTCGCGGCTCGCCTTCGCCGCCACCTCCGCCGCCGCCAGGTGGTCACCGGCGTGCGCGCGCCACCACTCCTGTCCGGCCTCGGGCAGGGTGTAGATCGGGTCGTAGTACTCGTACGTCCGGGTCAGGGCGTCGGCGTCGGTCCGCTCGATCGAGGTCCGGTAGTTCTTGGTCCAGTAAGAGATGCCGTGCTCGCGGTCGTACGACTCCAGCTGGTGCACCCAGCGCTTGCCGACGAACGGCACGTCGCACACGATCCGCGGCGTCGCGAAGCCCGGCAGGTAGCCCATGATCGCGTGCTGCAGCTCCTGCGCCCGCGCGACCGACACCCGCCAGTGCTCACTGAACGGGATCATGTCGCACATGTAGAAGTAGTAGGGCATGATCTGCGCGCCGTCGAGCAACGCGAAGCACAGGTCGAGCAGGGCCCGCGGGTCGTCGTTGACGCCACCCATCAGCACGCCCTGGTTGCGGACGTCGCGGATCCCCGTGTCGAGCATCGCCCGGGTCGCCCGAGCGACGGTCGGCGTGATCGAGTTCGCGTGGTTGACGTGGGTATGGATGGCGATCGACGAGCCGCGCTCGCGCGCCTTCGTCGCGAGCCGCTCCATCCCGGCGCGCACCTCGTCCTGCAGCCAGTGCTGCGGCAGCCCCATCAGGGCCTTGGTCGCGAGGCGGATGTCGCGGATGTTGTCGACGTCGAGCAGCGAGTCGACGAACGCCTCCAGCCGGGGCCAGGGCATGTTCGCGACGTCGCCCCCGGACACGACGACGTCGCGTACCTCGGGGTGGCTGCGCAGGTAGGTCAGCATGTGGTCGATCCGGTCGACGGGCTTCAGGCTGAACTTCAGCTTGTCGATCACCGGCGTGGAGTTGCCGACGAGGTCCATCCGCGTGCAGTGCCCGCAGTACTGGGGACACGTCGGCAGCATCTCGGCGAGGACCTTGGTCGGGTAGCGGTGGGTGAGACCCTCCGCAACCCACATGTCGTGCTCGTGCAGGCTGTCGCGGGTCGCGTGCGGGTGGCTCGGCCAGTCGGTGCGGCGGTCGGAGAACACCGGCAGCATGTAGCGGCGCACCGGGTCGGCGTACATCGCGTCGGTGTCCGGCACGGCCCGCGGCACCATCGTGTTGACCATCTGCGGCGGTACGAGCATCGACATCGTCGCGCGCTGCGCCTGGTCACGCTGGAGGTCGTCGTAGAACCGGTCCTCGAGCAGGTCGCCGTACACGTCGCGGAGCTGCTTGATGTTCTTCACGCAGTGCGCCCGCTGCCACTGCACGCTCGCCCAGTCGGCGGCGGTGACGTCCTTCCAGCCGGGCAGGCGGGTCCAGTCCGGCTCGACGAGCTCGACCCGGCCGTACGGGTAGGGCTGCTCACTGGCGGACGGCAGGCTCACGGGATACCTCCAGACGCACGGCGACTCACCGGCGATTTGTTATGGTGCGGGGGACACCTGCCAGCGTACGGGAGAACTTGCGGTGTCGCCAAAGACCAGCCGGAAGTCTTCCGGCGTGTCCGGGGTGAGAACGGGAGGTTTGATGTCCAGCGATCCCACGGGTCTGCACCGGGTCCTGGAGCCTGCCGGCGTTCTTCCGCAGGCGGCCCTGCGGCTCGACACCCGGCCCGAGCTGGAGCCCGACGAGACCCGGGTCAGCGTCTCGCGGCTCAACCTCGACGCGGCGTCGTTCCGCCAGCTCGCCACCAAGCACCACGGCGACGGGGCGGCGGTACGAGCCGAGGTGCTCGACATCATCAGGACCCGCGGGAAGATGCACAACCCGGTCACCGGCTCCGGCGGCATGCTGATCGGGACCGTCGACGAGCTGGGACCGGAGGCGAGCCTCGACCTGCAGGTCGGCGACCCCGTCACGACCCTGGTGTCCCTCACGCTCACGCCGCTGGTCGTCACCGACGACCTGCGCGACTGGGACGGGCTGAGCGAGCAGGTGCCGTGCAGCGGGTACGCGATCCTGTTCGGCCGCACGATCGCAGCGAGGCTCCCCGACGACCTGCCGTCGTCGCTCGCCCTCGCGGTCATGGACGTCTGTGGTGCACCAGCGCTCACGGCCCGGGTCGTCCGCTCGTACGTCGAGCGCGGCACCGCCCCGACCGTCTGCGTCGTTGGGGGAGCAGGCAAGAGCGGCTCGCTGTCGCTGGCGGCGGCCGCCGACGCCGGGGCCGCCCGGACCATCGCCGTCGTCCCCGTCCAGCGCGAGGTCGACCTGCTCGCCGACCGCGGGCTGGCCGACGAGGTGGCACTCGCCGACGCGCGTGACCCGGTGGCGCTGTCGACGGCGGTCGGGCGAGCCGGCGGCCCCGCCGACGTGACGGTCGTCTGCGTCGACGTGCCCGGCTGCGAGGGTGGTGCACTGCTGTCCACCGCCCAGGGCGGGACGGTCGTCTTCTTCTCCATGGCAACGTCCTTCACCGCGGCGGCGCTCGGCGCCGAGGGTCTGGCGTCCGACGTCTCCATGCTGATCGGCAACGGGTACGTGCCGGGGCACGCCGAGTACGCCCTCCACCTGCTCCGCACCAACTCGTCGGTCCGAGGGCTGTTCGAGTCACGGCTGGCCGCCGAGGTCGCATCGTGACCCCTCGCAACGGCACGGCACCGGGCCGCGTTCTGCTCGTGGGCGGCCACATCCACACGCCTGCGGCGGCGACGTCCGACGCCGGGGCCACGGCCATGCTGACCGTCGACGGCACCGTGGCATGGATCGGCGACGACGCCGGGGCGGCCGCGTACGCCGACAGCGCCGACGAGGTCATCCGGCTCGCTGGCCGGCTGGTCACGGCGGGTTTCGTCGACGCCCACACCCACCTGGCGGGAACGGGCTTCGCGCTGCAGTCCCTCGACCTGTCCCGCGCGACCACGCTGTCCGATGCCCTCGACGCGCTGTCTCGAAGCAGCCGTGACACCACCGGGCCGGTTCTGTTCGGCCACGGCTGGGACGAGACCCGTTGGGCCGAGGGCCGCGCACCCACGACGGCACAGCTCGACCGCGCGGTCGGGCGCAAGGTGGCCTACGTCGTGCGCGTCGACGCCCACTCCGCCGTCGTCTCGACAGCGCTCATCGAGCGCTGTCCGGAGGTCGTCGACCTCGACGGCTGGCGCGGCGACGGCGTCGTCGAACGCGACGCCCACCACGCGGTACGTCGGGTGGTCGACGACCTGCGCAGCCGCTCCGACCGCAAGGAGGCGCTGCACATCGCCCTGCGGCGGGCCGCCAGCCGCGGGATCACCTGCGTCCACGAGCTCAACGCGCCGCACATCGCGCCGTACGACGACTTCGCGACGATCCGCGAGATCACCGCCGAGACCGCCGTCCCCGAGGTCGTCCCGTACTGGGGCGAACTGCTCACCGACGACGGCGGCGACCGCCACGACGACCACGCGCTTGCCGGGTTCGCCGGCGACCTGTGCGTCGACGGCGCCATCGGCTCCCGTACCGCCGCGATGACCGAGCCGTACGTCGACGCCGACACCCGTGGGCACCTGTACCTGGACAGTGACGAGGTCAGCCGACACGTCGTCGCCTGTACCCGGCGCAAAGCGCAGGCCGGGTTCCACGTCATCGGCGACGCGGCCACGGAGGTAGTGGTCGCGGGACTGAGGCGGGCCGCCGAGATCGTCGGAACGGATGCGCTCGTCGCTGCCCGGCACCGACTCGAGCACATCGAGATGGCCGACGCCGCTGCGATCCGGACCATGGCCCGCCTCGGCGTCGTGGCGAGCGTGCAGCCGGCGTTCGACGCCGCGTGGGGTGCATGCGGCCAGCTGTACGAGCGCCGGCTCGGCGCGGCCCGGGCAGAGCCGATGAACCCGTTCGGCTCGATGCTGCGGGCCGGTGTGACGCTCGCTTTCGGGTCCGACACCCCCGTCACACCGCTCGACCCGTGGGCGGGGGTCCGCGCAGCGACGCTCCACCACGACCCCTCGGAGCGGATCTCCGTGGCCGCCGCGTTCGACGCCCATACACAAGGCGGGCACCGCGCGCGGCGCGACGACCACGGCGGAGTGCTCGCCCCCGGCCACCCGGCCTCGTACGCCGTCTGGGACGTCGGCGAACAGCCAGGCGAGCCACCCGGCGGTCACCGCGGCTCCACGTGGCTGCCGGCGCTCCACCCCGACCAGCCGCTGCCTCGCTGCGTGGCGACCGTGGTGGCCGGCACCACGGTGTACAGCGAAGAGGACGACTGATGGCGACCCGGATCCGGCCCCACCTCGACCTCGACAAGACGGTGATAGCGAAGGCCCGCGG
>JAWWPH010000296.1:0-4331 GCA_033850875.1 Nocardioidaceae bacterium
GGCGGGTGACGTCGCGAACAGCCCCGCCGGAACGTCGTGCCGAAGGCCGGGCAGCGAGGTCGTACCCACGGTCGTCCAGTGCCGGCCGTCGGTGGAGGACAGCCCGGTCACGGTGTCGCCGTGCCTGACGAGGCGGAGCCAGTGGGCCGCCGGGGGGCCGGCGACGTCGCCTGTGTAGTCGTACTGCATCCGTACGCCGTGGCCACCCGTGACCATGATCGCCGCGTACGCCGAGCCCTGGGCCGTGGTGGCCTTGACGATCAGGCCGGCCTTCGACCACGGGTCGAGCGGGCTGCGTCGATGCTCGCCCGTCGGGGAGAGCTCCGCGCCCGTCACCGACCGCACGTGCGCGGTGATGCTGCCGTCGCCGTCGAGGCTCTGGTGGACGAAGGTGAAGCTGTCGGTCACCGCCTCACCGCCCGGACCGGTCGGGACGTACGGGTGACCGACGACGTCTGGAGTGCCCGGGCCGGAGTTGAAGGTGCTGTGGCTGCTGGCGGCAGTCACCCACCCGAGCAGGACCATCGCGACCGCGGCGGCGACGGTCGCGACGAGCCAACCGCGAACGGTGCGGAACTTCGTCCACTCCGCATGCAAGACCCGCCAGGGGCTCGGCCCCGGCACATCCAGCCCGGAGCGGTACGCGGGAAGGGTCGCGGTCATCGGACGACCTGCTCGCTGTCGACGCCCCGGAACTCCACCGCGTCCCGGGTCAGCTCCATGTACGCCTCCTCGAGCGTGGCGCGGTGCCCGGACACCTCCGAGAACGCCACGTCGGCCCGCTGCAGGGAGAGCACCACCTCGGCTGCGGGCATCCCGACCACGGTCACCCGGTCTCGGCCGGTCGCCGCAACGACGGCACCGGCGTGGGCGAGAGACGTCATCGCCTCGGTACGGGCGTCCGTGCGCACGCTGACCCGGTCGCTCGAGGCGGCCTCGATCAGCTCCGCCACGCTGGTGTCGGCGACCACTCGGCCGTGTCCCACCACGACGAGGTGGTCGGCCGCGTCCTCGAGCTCGCTCATCAGATGACTCGAGACGAGCACCGCCCGGCCTTGCGCAGCCAGGCCGCGCAGGAGGCCGCGCATCCAGACGATGCCCTCCGGGTCGAGGCCGTTGAAGGGCTCGTCCAGCACCAGGATCGGCGGGTCGCCCAGCAGTGCGGCCGCGATCCCGAGACGCTGCCGCATCCCCAGGGAGTAGCCGCCCGCGCGCCGGCGACTGGCACTGTCCATTCCGGCCAGGGTCAGCACCTCGTCGACCCGCCGGCCGGTCAAGCCCTGGGAGTGTGCCATCCACAGCAGGTGGTTACGGCCGCTTCGGGCGGGGTGGAGAGCGGCGGCATCGAGCAGCGCGCCGACGGACTGAAGCGGGCGTCGCAGCTCTCGGTACGGGTGGCCGTCGATCAGTGCCGTGCCGGTGTCCGCCGCGTCCAGGCCGAGGATCACGCGCATCGTGGTGGACTTCCCCGCGCCGTTGGGCCCGACGAAGCCGGTGACCTGCCCGGGCTCGACGCCGAACGTCATGCCGTTCAGCGCCGTGGTCGAGCCGAAACGTTTCCGCAGGTCGGTGACGTCAATCGCAGCGTGCATTCCCGAACCGTAGGTCGGCGCGGGTGCGCTCGTCGTCACGCGGGAGGGTGATCTTCGCTGTGGCCCCGGAGTCGACTTCTCTGCTATGTCACCCGCACGGGGGACAGGCGCCTCGCTTGCGGCGGTGACGCCAGTTGGCCGTCCGCTCGGCGAGAATGCTCGGGTGGACCGAGCCGACGAGCGCCTCCTGTGGGCTGCCGCGACGCTTCTCGGGGCCGAGTCGTGTGTGGAGTCCGTCCTCCGGCCGGTTCCCAGCGACGCCAGGCCCCGGTACGTCCTGGTCCTGTGCCTGGTCGGGTTGGCGACGACTCTGCCGCTCGCCTCGCGCCAGACCATGGTGTCGGCGTTGACGGTCACCGCGGCCTGCACCTTGTCGCTGGCCGGCTTCTCCACCCTCACCCTCGGGGGCATCGCCGCGCAGCTGGCCGTCGCCTACCGCTGCCGCCAGGCAGTCGCGTTGCTGCTCGGTGTTCCGGCCCTTGTCCTGGCCCTCGCCGAGCCCGGGATCCGTGTGACGACGCTGGTGCTGGCCTCACTGGTCCCGGTCGCCGCGGGTGCCGGAACCGTTCTGAGGACGCGCCGCACAGAGGCCCAGCTTCGAGCCGACCGGTCTGAGATCGCCGACAGGCTGGTGGAGCACGGCGCCCGCGGAGAACGGGCCCGGATCGTTCGAGACCTGCACGACGTGGTCGCTCATCACGTGTCGATGATCGCCGTCCAGGCGGAGACCGCCCGGCTGACGACACCGGGCATGCCCGACGCGGGCGCCGAACGGCTGTCGGTCATCGCCGGGACAGCCCGCGCCGCGCTGACCGAGATGCGCAGGCTCCTCGGTGTACTACGGGAGGACACGGAGCGCGACAGCGTCGAGCGACGTCCTCAACCCGGGCTGAGCCAGCTCAACGACCTCATCGACGAGGCTCGAGACGCGACCTCCACGGCCGTCAGGCTCATCATGAGCGGAGCGCCGAAGGCACTCGACCCGGGCGTCGAGCTGGTCGCGTACCGGATCGTGCAGGAAGCGCTCACGAACGCCCGCCGGCACGCCCCCGGAGCCGCGGTGGACGTCGAGCTGCACTACACCGCGTCCGCGCTGCGGCTGTCGATCAGGGACAACGGCCCCGGTCCGACGGCGGACGGTACCGGGCACGGCCTGCTGGGGATGGGCGAACGTGCCGCGGCCGTGGGCGGCCTGCTGCGTACCGGCTACGGCCCCGCCGGTGGCTTCGTCGTCGAGGCGACCCTGCCGTCCACGGCAAGCCGATGACCGCCTCCCGCGAGCCGATCCGTCTCGTGGTCGCCGACGACCACGAGGTCATCCGTTCGGGCTTCGGCGCGCTCCTGGACGGCGAACCGGACTTCACCGTGGTGGGCACGGCGGCTGACGGCACGGAGGCCGTCCGCGTCTGCCGTGAGGCAAGGCCCGATGTCGTCATCATGGACATCCGGATGCCTCGCACGGACGGCATCGAAGCCACCCGTCAGCTCATGCTGAGCGATCCTCGCCCGAAGGTCCTCATCATCACGACGTTCGACCTCGACGACTACGTCTTCGAAGCCCTGCGCGTCGGGGCCAGCGGGTTCTTGCTGAAGGACGTCACGGCGGAGCGGCTGTTCGAGGCGGTCCGAGTCATTGCTGCCGGCGAGGCGCTTCTTGCGCCGACCGTCACTCGCCGGCTCATCAGTCAGTTCGCAAGCATCGGACGCGCCGGCACTTCACCCTTGACGGCGCTGTCGGTGCTGACACCGCGGGAGACACAGGTGCTCCAGCTGGTCGCCGAGGGTCTCTCCAATCCGGAGATCGCCCGCAGGCTGACGGTGACCGACGAGACGGTCAAGACGCACGTGAGCCGGATGCTCGCGAAGCTGGGTCTTCGTGACCGCACTCAGGCGGTGGTCGCGGCGTACGAGAACGGCCTGGTGGTGCCTCGCTTCCGCAACCGCGGTTAGGGCGGCGGAGAAGGCACGCTGCGGTCAGAAGGCGGAGATGTCGGCCGGCGCACGCTGAGGCCGGGTGAGCGTACGCACCAAGGCGTCCTGACCGTGGCGCCGGAGCGCGAGGGCGGTGAGCAGCCGGAGCACCGGGTCGAGAACCGCGGCGTCGAAGGCCGGCGTCGAGGCGCCGACGCTGGCCGCGAGGTCGTCGGCGTGGACGACGGTCTCCATCAGCCGGGTGACGATGAAGTCGTCCGTGGTCAGGGACCAGCCCTGCCACGGGACATACGTGGTCGACGGGGCGGCGGCCAGTACCGCGTCGAGGCCGGCGCGGGCCCGGAGCAGGAAGGTCGCGGCGGCCTCGGGTCCGTCGGAGGCCTGCGTGTCCGCGGCTTCGCGGATAGCCCGGTTGGTCTCCCCGTCGACGTCCTCGGTGACCCACCGCGCACGTGCGTAGTGCTCGAGTACATCGATGGTCTCACTACCCGTCCCGGCGTCGGGGCCGGCACCGACCAGGCTGACGACCATGCCCGGCTGGCTGACGAGATGCCAGGTGAGCCCTCCGACGGTCATGCCGGGGCAGCTGGACTCCCGCTTCCACTGTGCGGCGACCTCCGGCCGGGAGACAAGGTCGACGATCTCATCGGCGGCCCGGACGACCGCCGTGCGGTCCACGGATCCGGTGAAACTCAGCGGCACGTCAGCAGTGTAGACAGGGCCGTGGGCTGTCTGGCCCTCCCGGTGGGATCTGGCCGGGCTGCCTGTCTGCGACAGTGGGACCATGCACCCCGCGCGGACGTTGAC
>JAWWPH010000250.1:0-3799 GCA_033850875.1 Nocardioidaceae bacterium
GGGTCAGCGGGTGATCTGGGACATGTCCGCCACCACGTGACAGCGGTTGTTGCAGTCGGCGGATGGCCGGTGGCAGTGCACGATGATCCCCTTCGGCACCACAGCGGGCCAGCACTCGTCGATCGTCGTGGCCATGGGGACCCCTTTGCTGAGGACGCCCGGTGCGTTCCCGGTAGTGACAAGCGTAGACCTGCTCCACTACGCAGCGAGATCTTATCCACACGGAGCGTGTCGCCGGTGACGGGCCGGCCAGCCCCGGTCCCCGCGCGATCCAGCCGGGACCTGACCATCCGGTCGCTAGGGTCGCCCCATGGAAACCCGGTCCGTGGACCCGGCCGACATCGGCCGCTCGTTCGACATCCGTACGCGCTCTTTCGGCGTGGCGCCCGCGTCCAGCCGACCCGGATGGGAGGAGCGGGCCCGCGCGGCCGTCGACGAGGGGCGAAGCGTCGGCGTTTACGACGGCCGGCTCCTTGTGGGTCGCGCGATGATCTGGCCCTTCCGGCAGTGGTGGGGAGGGCGACCGCTGCCCATGGCCGGTATCGCCGGAGTAGTGGTCTCGCCGGAGTACCGCGGCCGCGGCGTCGGCACGGCTCTCATGCAGGGCATCCTCGAACGCTCGCGGGAGCTGGGCTATCCCCTGTCGGTGCTGTACCCGGCCACGGTGCCCGTGTACCGGCGGCTGGGCTGGGAGATCGCCGGTGCCCAGCACCGCGTCACGATGGACACCTGGTTGCTTCGCGAGCTTCGCGGCGCACCTCGCACGCTTCGGGAGGCGGGCCCGGACGACGCGGGCAGCATGCTGGAGATCATGCGGCGTCAGTACACCCGGACACGTGCGAACGGCCCGAAGGACGACGACGAGGCAGAGCTTCGCCAGCAGCTCGCCGAGGAGTCGGTCCTGGCGTACCTGTGCGACGACGGGTACGTCGTGTACGGCTGGGAGGGCGACGACCTCGCGGTGTACCAGCTGCAGGCCGGCGACGCCGAGACCGCCCGTTCCCTCTGGTCGGTGGTCGGGTCGGGATCGTCGATCGCGAAGCACGTCTACGCCTACCTCGCACCCGACGACCCCGTCCACTGGCTGCTGCCCGACGTGGTGGCGCCGAGCGTCCATCAGAACCGCTGGATGCTCCGCTGCTGCGATGTCCAGGCGGCGGTCGAAGGCCGCGGGTACCCCCCGGCAACGACGGTCGACGTCGCCCTCGAGATCTCCGACCCGCAGCTCCCGGGCAACGGCTTCACCGGGAGACTCCAGGTGTCCGACGGCGCAGGCCGTCTGGTTCCCGGCGCCGGGCCGGGTCCCGTCACCCGCATCGGCCCCAACGGTCTCGCCGCGCTGTACGCAGGCGCGTCCGCGAGCATGCTGGCCGCCGGGGGCCTCGTCTCCGGCGGGGACCGGGAGACCTACGCGCTGCTGGACTCGGCGTTCTCGGGGCGTCCCGCCTACCTGCTCGAGTACTTCTGAGCGGTCGCCAACCTCGGAGCCATCGGGCGCGTGTTACACGTGAGACTGCTGTGGCTATCGCGTAGCGTCGCAGCATGGCGACCCGTACGTCCTCCTCGTCACGGTCGCGCAGCGCCAGCGGCAGCTCTCGATCCGGCTCGCGGGGCAGCTCCGCGAAGCGGTCCTCGAGCGCGCGGAGACGTCCGTCGGGCAGTTCGCGGGCCCGCAGTGGCAGCGCTCGGCGCACCGGGCCGGGTCCCGTCGTGCGCTTCATCGGCGGGATCGGGCGGGCACTGCGCGCGATCTGGCTGGCCGTGGCGCACCTGCTCGGCGCGGTGGTGCGGCGGGTAGGGACGGTCGCGCGCGACCTCGACCCGGAGCATCGCCGCGACGGGCTCGGCCTGGCCTTCCTCGGCCTCGCCATCGTGATCGCCGCCGCGGTCTGGTGGCAGCTCCCGGGCGGCGTCGGTGACGGCATCCGTACGGTGGTCGAGGGGTCGGTCGGCATCGCGGCGTACGCCGTCCCGATCCTGCTCATCGGGGCTGCCTGGCGCACCATGCGCAAGCCGGAGCTCAACGGCCCGGCCGGTCGTCCAGTCGTCGGCTGGACCGCGATCGGTCTCGGAGTGCTCGGCCTCATCCACATCTCCCACGGCCTGCCTCGGCCCGGCGGCGGGCAGGCCGCGATGCGGGCGGCCGGGGGAGCGGTCGGATACGTCGGCTCGGCGCTGATCGCCGACCTGTTCCACAGCACGGTTGTCGCCGTCCCGCTCCTGGTGCTGCTGTCGCTCTTCGGCCTGCTCGTGGTGACCGCGACCCCGGTGTACAAGGTCCCGAGCCGGCTTGCAGCGCTGCGTGACAAGCTGCTGGGCCGGACGGCGTCGCAGGCCGGTGAGGCCAGCGGTACCCACGACGGCCCGCCACCCCTCGAGCCGCTCAACCGCGGTGGCCGCAGGCGCCGGGTCGGTGCCGCGACCGACACCGCTTCGCCCGACGAGGTCACCGACGCCGACGTGCTCGAGGGCCGGGAGTTCGCGTCCCGGCACGTCGGGGCCGAGTCGACCGCCGACGACGGGCCGGGCGAGGCGCCGCCGCACACCCCGCTGCCCCAGCGCGTCGAGCAGCTGAGCCTGTCCGGGGACATCTCGTACAGCCTTCCCGGCAACGAGGTGCTCAAGCCGGGCAGTGCTCACAAGGCTCGTTCGACGGCGTCGGACGCGATCGTCGACCGGCTGACCGAGGTGCTCGACCAGTTCGGGATCGACGCGCAGATCACGGGCTACACGCGCGGCCCGACCGTCACCCGGTACGAGGTCGAGCTCGGGCCAGCGGTGAAGGTCGAGAAGGTCACCGCGCTGAGCCGCAACATCTCGTACGCCGTCGCCAGTGCCGACGTCCGCATCCTGTCCCCCATTCCGGGTAAGTCCGCGATCGGGGTGGAGATCCCCAACATCGACGCCGAGATCGTGTCCTTGGGTGACGTGCTGCGCTCGGCGTCCGCCCGCAACTCACACCACCCGATGGTGGTCGCGCTGGGGAAGGACGTGGAGGGGGGCTTCGTCGTCGCCAACCTCGCCCGGATGCCGCATCTGCTCGTCGCCGGTGCCACCGGCTCGGGCAAGTCGAGCTTCATCAACTCGATGGTGTGCTCGCTGCTCATGCGGTCGACGCCCGACGACGTGCGGATGATCATGATCGACCCGAAGCGTGTCGAGCTCACGGCGTACGAGGGCATCCCGCACCTCATCACGCCGATCATCACGAGCCCCAAGAAGGCCGCCGAGGCACTGCAGTGGGTGGTCCGCGAGATGGACCAGCGCTACGACGACCTGGCGCACTTCGGCTTCCGTCACATCGACGACTTCAATCGGGCGGTGCGCGCGGGAGCCGTCACGCCGCCGCCGGGCAGCGAGCGCGTGCTCACGGCGTACCCGTACCTGGTCATCGTCGTCGACGAGCTCGCAGATCTCATGATGGTCGCACCGCGCGACGTCGAGGACTCGGTGGTCCGCATCACCCAGCTCGCGCGGGCCGCCGGGATCCATCTGGTCCTCGCGACGCAGCGGCCTTCGGTCGACGTCGTCACCGGGCTGATCAAGGCCAACGTCCCCAGCCGGCTCGCGTTCGCCACGTCGTCGCTGGCCGACAGCCGGGTCATCCTCGACCAGCCGGGTGCGGAGAAGCTCGTCGGCAAGGGCGACGCGCTCTTCCTGCCCATGGGCGCGAGCAAGCCGGCCCGCGTACAGGGCGCGTGGGTGACCGAGGAGGAGATCAAGAAGGTCGTCGCCCACTGCAAGAAGCAGCTCCAGCCGACGTACCGCGACGACGTCACGGTCCCGCAGCAGGTCAAGC
>JAWWPH010000299.1:0-7324 GCA_033850875.1 Nocardioidaceae bacterium
CCGAGGTGTGCAACGGGACCTTCGGCGATCTGTGCGCCCACCCGCATCACCGGGTTGAGGGCCGACATCGGCTCCTGGAAGATCATGCTCAGACCGACGCCTCGGAGATCTGCCAGCTGTCGTTGACCCATGCGCAGCAGGTCTTCGCCCCGGTACAGAACCTCCCCGCTTGCGACGCGTGCCCCCGACGGCAGCAAGCCCATGATGGCCTTCAGGGTCATCGTCTTGCCCGATCCCGACTCGCCCACCAGACCCATCGTCTGGCCCTCGTCGACCGTGAAGGACACACCGGCGACTGCATGGACTACCCCAGCGTGGGTGGGGATCTCGACCTTGAGGTCCCGGACCTCCAGGAGCGCCGTCACGCGGACGGCCGCAGGACGTCGGCGAGGCCGTCGGCGAACAAGGACAGCCCGAGCGCGGTGATGCACACCGCGATGCCGGGGAACGTCGTCAGCTCCCAGTTCGTGGTCACGAACTGCTGGCCGTCGGCGATGAGCTCGCCCCACTCTGGTGTGGGCGGCTGGATGCCGAGTCCGAGGAACCCCAGCGTCACGATGCCCAGGATGTTGAGCACGATGTCGGACATGGCGAAGATGATCGCCTGCGTGATCACGTTCGGCAGGATGTGTCGCCCCATCAACCGGAGGTCCTTGAGCCCGGCTGCCTTCGCAGCCGACACGTACTCCTGCCGTTTGGCGACGAGCACCTCACCGCGGATCAGCCGCGTGTACCAGATCCACGAGATGGCGGTGAACGCGATGTAGATGCTGAGCGCACCGGCTCCCAGGGTGAAGACGAGCGCAATGATCAAGACGTAGAAGGGGAAGGCCATAACGATGTCCACGCACCGCATGATGATGATGTCGACCCAGCCGCCGTAGAACCCTGCGAGGCAGCCCAGCACCACGCCGATCGCGAACGGGAAGATCTCGACGACGAAGGCGATCTTGAGGTCGACCCTCGCCCCGTAGACGATGCGAGACCACAAGTCTCGACCTAGCTGGTCGGTGCCGAGCCAGTGTCTGGATCCGGGTGACGCCAGCGCGTCGGCGACGTTCTGGTGGACCGGGTCGTAGTGGGTGATGAGCGGTGCGCAGATGGTCATGAGCAGTATCACGCCGAGAATGGTCGACCCGACGACGAGGTTCCATGAGATTCCGCGGCGACCGCGGCGCTCAGTCTTCGACTCCTCGACGGCTACTCCGGTGAGCGTGGTCATCAGTCGAAGCTCACTCGTGGGTCAAGGAGCGAATACACCACGTCGGTCATGAGGTTGACCAGCACGACCATCACTGCGAAGACCAGGGTAACTGCCTGGACGACCGGGAAGTCTCTGGCGAGAATTGCCTGCAGCATCAGGTTGCCGAGGCCGGGGAGGGCGAAGACCTTCTCGACCACGACCGTACCTCCGATGAGGAAGCTCACGTTGAGGCCGAGCACTGTGATCATCGGGATGATCGCGTTGCGGAGCACGTGCGAGACAAGGATCCGTCGCCTCGGAATGCCCTTCGAGCGGGCGGTGGCCACGAAGTCGGCGTCGAGCACGTTCAGCATGCTGGCGCGCAGACTTCGCAGCAGGAGCGGGGACACGGCGATCGCGATGGTCAACCCAGGCAGGAACATCGACCACAGATGACCGATGACGCCGTTCCCGTAGCCACCCACTGGGAACGCATGGATGTCGACGCCCAGTAGCAGGATGAGCATGATGCCGACCCAGAAGGAGGGCATGCCGAGGCTGATGACGGAACCGAGACGGATGGCGTGGTCGCGGAGGCCGTCCTTCTTGGTCGCCGAGGTCGCGGCCAGCGGTACCGCGATCAAGAGTGACAACACGACGGAGTACCCGAGCAGCCACAAGGTGCTGGGCAGGCGGTCGAGGATGAGCCGCGCGTCGGAGCTCTGGTACAGCAGGGATGTCCCTAGGTCGCCGCGGACCAGGCGGCCCATGAAGAGCTCGTACTGGGCCGGCAACGGACGATCCAGCCCCCACTGATGGTGCAGGTTCGCGACGGCGGAGTCGGTCGCGCGTGTTCCCAGGTAGATCCGTGCGGGGTCACCCGGCGTCAGATGAACCATGAAGAAGACCATCACCGTGATGCCGAACAGCACGATCACCATCTGGCCCAGCCGATGGAGGATGAACGAGAAACGGTTCACCGTGCTCCGATCTTTCCGACTGCCGGCGCTGGATGTATGTGGGCGGCTCCGGTCACGGGGTCTTGTACACGTCCTGCAAGGGGTAGTAGCCGATCGTGTAGGCGTTGAAGCCGTGCACCTTGTCGGTCTGCACGTACACGAACGGTGAGTAGTACATGGGGACGAGTGGAGCGTCCGTTGCAACCTGCGCCTGGATCTTCGCGTACAGCTGCTTGCGCTGAGACTGGTCGAAGACATGGGCGGCCTGCGCGGCCAACGAGTTGACGCGGGCGCTGTTGTACCCGGTGAACAGCGAGTGCGTTCCGCCATTGCCGACCGCCGAGAAGACGACGAGCTCGTCGGGATCGATGATGTCCGTCGTGTCGTAGGTGAACGCCATGTCGTAGTTGAAGTTCTCGGTGTCGGTGCTGGCGTTGCTGTCCTTGTTCACCGAGAGGTTGATCCCGAGGGGCTTCAGCTCCTGCTGTAGGAGCTGGCTCAAGGTGACCTGCGTGTTGTCACCCGGGTCGACCGTCAGGGTGGTCGAGAATCCCGAGGGGCTCGACGACTTGGCCATCTCTGCCTTCGCCTTCGTGAGGCTGAACTCGTCGCCGCGGAGCGATGAGTCGTGTGCCCAGAGGGCCGGCGTGAGCAGGGCGTTCGCGGGATCGCCATGGCCGAAGAGAACAGCTTTGATCATCGCCTTCCGGTCCAGCGCGTACGAGATGGCACGACGTACGTGTGGGTCGTTGAAGGGCTTGCGGCGCGTATTGAAGGCAAGGTAGTCGGTTCGGCTGGAGGGGAACAGGTCAACCTTGACCGTCGAGTTGCTCTGCAGGCTCGCGATCGAGGACCAGGGCGGGAACTCGCCGATGTCGGCCTGTCCGCCTTGCACCTGGAGGACCCGGGTGTTGGCGTCGGGCACGTCCTTCCAGGTGACGCTGTCCAGGTACGGCCGGCCCGACTGCCAGTAGTACGGATTGCGCACGGCTTTGACGTACTGGCCCTTCTTCCAGGTCACGAACTTGAAGGGGCCGGTACCCACGGGACTGGTGAAGAACTGCTTCTTCGACATGCCCCCGAAGTCCTTGGGCACGATCCCATTGCTGAAAAGCGCGAGGTCGGAAAGCAAGGGTGACCATGGGTACTTCGTCTTGATGATGACCGTGTACTTGCCCTTGGCGGTGATCGTCTGGATCGCCGCGTCGAGGGATGCCCACAGGCTTGTCTTGCCGCGGGCATCGTCGATGGAGAACACGACGTCGTCAGCGGTCATGGGTTTGCCATTGCTGAACTTGACGCCATGACGGAGGTTGAACGTCCACGTCTTCTTGTCAGGCGAGAGGTTGTAGCTGGTGGCCAAGCGGGGGACCAGGCTCTTGCCGTCCGGTGCCGCCGCGTACAGGGTCTCGAAGAACTGCTCGCTCATCCAGATGTCCTCGTTGTGGAACATGCGCGTCTTGTCCAGCGTCTGGATGTCCTGGTCGTTGGCGATCGTGAGATCACCTCCGCGTTGAGGGTGGCTGCTGCTGTCCGACCCGCTCGACGCCGAGCTGTTGCATCCCGTGACGAGGAGCGGAACGACCGCCAACCCGACGATCGCCGTGGCGACCCTTGACCTGGACGACCGTCCGCGACGCACCGTCCCGCACCTGCTCTCGAAACGCACCATGCACGAAGGGTGCTCGCGTGAAGAGTGCGGGGGCATCGTCGAGTGGGACGAATTTTGGCCGGCAGGCTTGTCCGTCACCACAGGGCCGGTCGTGGCGGCCGCGACCTAGTCTGGTGGCCCGACCGAGAGGATGACGATGCGGGCACTCATATCGGCCGACATGGAGGGCGCGACGGGGGTCACTTGCCCGGACGACTGTCGGCCTGGATCTCCGCAGTGGGACCGGTTCCGGCGTCTCCTGACCGGAGACGTCAACGCGGTGGCGGCGGGTTTCTTTGCCGCGGGCGTGACCGAGATCGTCGTCAACGAGGCGCACGCGAGCATGCGCAACATCCTCATCGAGGACCTCGACCCCCGGGTGCGACTTCTCACGGGGCGGCACAAGAGTCTCGGCATGATGGAGGGTGCGCACGAGCATCCGGCGCTGGTGGCCTTCGTCGGCTACCATTCCGCGCCAGGCACTCCGGGAATTCTGAGCCACACGTTCCTCGGCTCCGAGATCACCGACGTCAGATTGAACGGGCGCACGATGAGTGAGGGCTATCTCAACGCGATGCTGGCCGCCGAGTTCGGTATCGCCGTGGCCGTCGTCTCGGGTGACGACCACACGTGTGCAGATGCGTCCGACTACGCGCCCAGCTCGTGGCGCGTGGAGGTGAAGCAGGCCGTCGATCGATACTCCGCCGTCTGCCGCACGCCTGCGGAGACCGCCGAGGAGCTCGAGCGGGCGGCGCGTGAAAGCGTCCCGGCAGCGTCGCTGTCGGAGCTGCCGGAGTCCCCCTACCGGTGTGAGGTGGAGTTCCTGGGCACAAGCTCGGCGAAGATGGCATCGCTGGTGCCCACCGTGGAGCTCACAAGTCCTCGACGGGTGCGGTTCGAGGCAGCCAGCATCGAGCGCATCTACGAGTGCTTCATCGTGGTGTCGGCCATGGCCAAAGCGGCGGCGGAGGCAGTGTACGGATAAGACGTGAGGCGAAAAGGAGCCAGCCGGCAGCCTGAGACACGCCAGCGTCCTTGCGGATCGCTCCCCCTGTTCGTGCCGGAGACCGTGTCGCGGCCCTGTCCCCTCCTGGAGCCGGTCACGGTCGACCACCCGCGCTGCGCCGCCCACAGATTTTTTGCTCCCTGCTTGCGGCGGGCTTGCGTTCTTCTGGCGCGGGTCTTCGTAGAGTCGGACGATGGGGGCACGGGCAACGTCAGGCGGGTCGCGTGTTCTCAGTCCGCTGCCTGCCGCCGCGCGGCTGTGTCTCGGGGTCGTGCTCGTCACCGGCTGCGCCTATCCCACCCAGGCGGTCGCGGACCCCCCGTTGACCGACCTGTCCGCGCGCCAGCCCGCTGCCGAGTCGCGAGCGGGCCGAGCCGCGCAGGTCGCCCGGGCGCCCGGCACCGAAGCCGGCCGCTCACACGTACGGCCGCGACGGTTCGGGACGAGCGTCCTGGGCCGACCGCTACGCGCGTACCGGGTCGGGGACCGACGAAGCACCGTGACCGCCGTCCTGCTCGGCAACATGCACGGCAACGAGCCCGCCGGCGTCCGGCTCGTCAACGCCGTTCGGGCAGATCCACACGTCCGGGGCGTCGACCTGTGGGTGGTTCCCACGATGAACCCCGATGGACTCGCGGCCGACACCAGGCAGAACGCCCACGGGGTGGACCTGAACCGGAACTGGGCGCACCGGTGGCGGCTCCAGACCGGCCCGTACGACTCTGGCCCGAGACCTTTCAGCGAACCAGAGACGAGGGCGATGCGGCGCTTCCTGAACCGCGTCGACCCGCAGTTCGTCGTGTCGTTCCACCAGCCGTTGCACGGGGTCGACTCCGACGCCGCCAAGAACCGCCACCTCCTCAACCGGCTGGCCAGGAGTCTCCGCCTCCCGAAGAAGCCGCTTCGGTGCAGCGGCGTGTGTCACGGGACCATGACCGGCTGGTACAACGCGCACCACAGCGGGTCCGCGATCACCGTCGAACTCGGTCCGCAGCCGTCGGCCGGGTACCTCACCGGCCGCGGTGCCCGGGGGACCGTCCGATCGGTGCTCGGCCACTTCTGACCGCAGCCGGCGAACGGGATCCTGATTCAATGTGTCCATGCCCGCGTCGTTGCAGATCCCTCCGCCCGTTCGCGCGGGAGACCGAGTCGCGGTCCTGTCCCCCTCCTGGGCAGCCCCGGCCGACTTTCCGGCCGTGCACGAGCAGGCGATGGAGCGACTCCGCGGCGAGCTCGACCTCGAGCCGGTCGAGTTCCCGACGACCCGGGTGGCGGGCACGCCGCGAGACAGGGCGGCCGACATCGACGCAGCCTTCGCCGACCCTTCGATCCGAGCCATCATGGCGACGATCGGCGGAGACGACCAGATCACCGTGCTCAAGCACCTGGACCCGACGCTGCCGGCGCGGGACCCCAAGCCGTTCTTCGGGTACTCCGACAACACCAATCTTCTCAACTGGCTGTGGTTCCACGGCGTCGCGGCGGTCCACGGCGGTTCCACGCAGGTACACCTCGGTCCCGGTCCTCGCGTCGACGATCAACACCTGCTCTCGTTACGGGCGGCGCTGTACGGCGGCGACGTGACGCTGGATCCGGCAGCGAGAACACGTGACGTCGGCATCCGATGGGACGACCCTCGGGCCCTCACCGAAGCAGCTCCCGACGAGCCCGCGGAGCCATGGGCGTGGTCGGGCCCGTCGTCGGTCGTGAGCGGTCCTACCTGGGGCGGCAACCTCGAGATCCTGCACTGGAACCTCGCCGCCGGGCGATGGATCCATCCCACGGAGGCTTACACGGGCTGCGTTCTCGTCCTCGAAACCTCCGAGGAGCGCCCACCGGCGACCGAGGTGTACCGCATGCTCCGCAACATGGGCGAACGAGGGTTGCTCGAGGCGAGCCCCGCACTGGTGTGGGGTCGCCCGCCGGTGGGAGACCACGCTCACCACCCCGGTGCGGACGAGGCGGCGTCCCTGCGGCAGGCGAACCGTGACGCGGTGCTGAGGGCGGTCTCGGAGTACCACCCGGACATGGTGGTCGTCATGGACGTTGACTTCGGCCACACGAGTCCGCAGTGGGTGCTCCCGTACGGGGGCCGCGTGACGGTCGACGGCGAGCAGCGACGTCTGACTGCGCACTTCGGCCGATGACCCCGAGGAGCCGTTGCGGGTCGGGCCGATGACCACAGATAGCCGTTGACGGTCCCCCCGGCCATCACGTCGGTCCGCCGACAGACGCCAACTGCCACACTTCCTGGATGCAGACCGTCTACGAGGCCGCCGGCGGCGACGAGGGCATGCGTCGCCTGGCGGGTGCCTGGCATGTCCGGGTGATGGCGGACGACGTGGTGAGCCACGCGTTCCAGCACGGTTACGAGGCCGACCACGTGGAGCGGCTCGCCGCGTACTGGTCCGAGGCCCTGGGTGGGCCGACGACATACTCCGACCGGTACGGCGACGAGACGTCGGTCGTGCGCATCCACAGCGGGAACGGCGTTCACGACGAGATGGACCAGCGGGCGATCAGCT
>JAWWPH010000335.1:0-3440 GCA_033850875.1 Nocardioidaceae bacterium
CCGTGAGCCGGACGGTGTCGGGCGTGGCCATCGGATCTCCTGCCTGCTGCGCGGGATCTCACCTTACAAACGAGAACAGGGTCCGCGCGGGCTCGAGCGGCAGCGGCTCGCCCGAGAACCGGTGTACTCCGACGGAGAAGACCGCGTCGGTGGGGGCCGTGAACGACACCTCGTCGAAGCGGGCCTCACGGAGCCAGCGCCGGATCGAAGGCGTCAGGTCGGGCGGTCGATGATGGCGCGTCCAGATGACCAGGGCACCGGTCCGGCAAAGCTGGGGCAGGGCCTCGACGAGCCGGCGCACGTCGCGGTCGGAGATGTTGCCGAAGACACCGCACAGCAGCACGAGGTCGGCGGGCACGAGACCCGAGTAGGCGTCGCTCTTGCTGGCGTCGGTACGCGTGACCGACACCGTTGCGAGGCCGGCCTCCTGTACTGCGGCCCGGGCTCTGGCGACACATCGCGGGTCCTGCTCGAGCAGGTCGGCGCTGACGCGGTCGGCGTCGGGCCGCGATGCCAGCACCTGGATGAGGTCGCGGCCGTCCCCGGCGCAGACGCTCAGGGCGCGAACCGGTCGCGGCGTCGTGGCGTCCAGCTCGGCGCGGATGGCACTCTGCACAATGCGCAGCCGTCGCGCCAACGGCGAGCCGGGCGCCTCGTACGGTCGGTGCCAGGCGTCCCAGTCCGTCGTGCCGGTCATGGCGACACCATCGCACCGACCGACGACACCCCCGAGGGGATCAGCTCGGCGGTGGAGTCCAGTCCGGGTCGCGACCGGCGAGACCGAGCGCCTTGTCGAAGGCCGAGGCGTCGTCGGGTACGGCGACGACGGGGCCGAAGAGGCCGTCGCGCATCGCGGCGTTCTCCGGTTGGGCTGTGATGGCGGTGAACTGGAGGACCGCCTCGGCGCTCGCCGGATCGCAGCTGAACGGCTGGCCGGTGGCGCGGGCAAGGTCCCAGCCGTGCATCACCACCTCGTCCAGGGCCACGACGCCCATCTGGTCGCCTGGCATCGACACACCGGCGACGGAAGTCGTGCCCTGCCAGGCGGCCGGGTCGCGCCAGGCCTCGGCCAGCTCGTCGAGGCGACGTGGGAGGACGGCGCGCCAGTCGGGCGGCAGGCTCTCCGCGGACGCCCTCGGCGGACCCGAGCTCGAACCCTCGGGTGCCTTCCGGGCGCCCCAGGTGAAGGCGAGGGACAACCCCATCAGATGGTCGAGCATCCCGGCGACGGAGGTGCCGTCGCAGGGGGTGGGCGCGGTGAGACTCTCGTCGGTCACGCCGTCCAGCAGTGAGATCACCGCACTGGTCGCCGGACCCAGATCGAGCATGGCCATGACGCCTCCTTTCGCCCCGGTGGATGCAGGCTAGAGGGTCTCGGTGACCTTGTGCAGGCCCCGGGGGGTGTCCGGGTTCTCGCCGCGCGCCACGGCGAGGTGCATCGCCAGCTGCTGGAACGGCAGGATCTCGAGCATCGGCGCGAGCTCCTCGGGGAGCTGTCCGGGGAGTACGACGCCGCTGGTCGACTCCGCGACGGCGGCTGCCGTACCCACCGTGAAGACGTCGACAGGCGACTCCGCGAGGCGGCTGAGCACGGTCCGCATCGCGTGCCCGCCGGGCCCGTCGGCGACCGCGGCCAGTACCGGCACCTGCGCGTCGAGCATGGCGAGCGGGCCGTGCATCAGGTCGGCACCGGAGAAGGCCTGCGCCGACAGGTACGACGTCTCCATGAGCTTCAGCGCGGCCTCACGAGCGGTGGGGTAGGAGTAGCCGCGAGCAGTGCTGACCAGTCGCGAAGCGAACCGGTACCGCTGCGCGAGAGAGGCGATCTCGGCCTCCTTCGCGAGCACCTCGTCGCCGAGATCGGGCAGCGCCGTGGCGGCGGCGCCGGTGCCGCCTCGCACGCGGTCCAGCAGGAGGTACAGCGCAAGCAGCTGTGCCGTGTACGACTTGGTCGCCGCGACGGCGACCTCCCGCCCGGCGAGGACGTCGACGTGGAGCTCGGCGACCCCGGCCAGCTCCGAGTCGGGGTTGTTGGTGACCGCGACGGTCAGCGCGCCCTGGGCTCGGGCGACCTCCAGCGACGCGACGAGGTCCGGCGAGCCGCCCGACTGGCTGATCGCGAACATCAACACGCCGCGCAGGTCCGGCTTGGCCCCGTACGCGGTCATCGTGGACGGGGAGACCAGGCCCGCCGGAAGCTGGTGCGTGACCTCGACCAGGTACTTCCCGTACAGGGCGGCATGGTCGGACGTGCCTCGCGCGGCGAGCAGCACCATCCGCGGTTCGTGCCTGCGGATCGCCTCCGCCGCGTCGTCGAACTGGCCGGCCTCGAGCAGCCGGCGCCAGACGGCGGGCTGCTCGAGGATCTCGGCGTCCATCAGTGCCCCGGGCACCTCATTGCTCGGCATGACTGACGCCTCCAAGTCGGCTCGTGGTGAAGGTGGGTGGTTCGTCGAGCCCGGCGGCGCGGTACCCGAGCAGGCAGGCTCCGGCGAGCGGCGCGTGCTCGGCGAAGTGGGCGGGCACCAGTCTCGGTGGGAACGGGACCAACCGCTCGAGGGCCTCGGCCAGCCGCGGCATGATCTGGTCGGCCGAGCGCAGCATGCCGCCTGAGACGGCGACGACCTCCGGGTCGAGCGCCACGGCGAGGTTCGCGATAGCGCGCACGGCCACGTCGAGGGCGTGGCGGCCGAGTGCGGCGAGCCGGGCGAGGTCCCCGTTCGGCAGCGGACTGTCCGTCGGCCCCGTCGGCGCACTGCTCATGGCCGCGAAGATGTCCCGCGTCGCCGTCGCCCGCTGCAGCAGGGCGGTCGCGGTCGCCTGCAGGCCGGATCCCGAGAACGTTTCCTCCAGGGGCGCCCGGTCGTCGCGAAACCCGCGGAGCGGGCCGTCGGACGGCACCTGGTAGGCGATCTCGAGTGCGGCCCCGTGGGCGCCTCGCAGCAGCCTGCCGCCGACGACCGCCCCGGCCGATATGCCCGTCCCGAGGTTGACCAGCAGCGCGTCGTCGATCCCGGCCAGCGCTCCCCAGCGGGCCTCGGCAGCTGTCGCCGCCTTTGCGTCGTTGTCTGCCTCGACCGTTTCGATCCCGAGCCGCTCGCGTACCGTCGGTGCCAGTGGCAGCGTGTCCCACCCCACGTTGTTCGGAGCCAGGAGGACGCCCTCGGACGCGACCACACCAGGCGTCACCACACCCACGCCGCAGACCCGCGCACCGTCAGCGCGGACGTGGAGCATCAGCTGCTCGGCGGCGTCGGCGAGCCGGTCGACCACGACGGCGGCGCCCTCGTCGGAGCGGGTCGCGATGCGGTGCGCCGCGACGACCTCGCCCGACTCGTCTGCCGCGCACAGTGAGATCTTCGTACCACCGATGTCGATGCCGACGACGGTAGGACGGGTCATCACAGCCGCTCGGTGCTCCCCGGCCCGGACGTTGCCGG